>NZ_SSDO01000001.1:0-453 GCF_004794395.1 Microbacterium sp. K41
CCGGCGGCGCGGGCGCGGGCGCGACCGCGCGCAGGTCGGCCTCGGTGCGTCCGTAGCGGCCGTCGAACGCGGCAGCGGGGAACCAGGTGGCGTAGGGCTCGGGGAGGGTCATGCGACGTCGGGGATCCTGTTCCGGGAGTGGGGCGGGCGGGGGTGCGTCGACCGCGGCGGGCCGAGGGGGCGCGTGGCAGACTGGAGGCCCCACCGGAAGGAGACCGCGTGCTGGTCACGGAGCGACGCGAGCGCATCCTCGCCCTCACCCGCGACCGCGGTACGGCCTCCATCGGCGAACTCGCCGCCACGCTGCAGGTGAGCGAGATGACGGTGCGGCGCGACATCGACCAGCTCGCCGAGGAAGGCGCCGTCGAGCGCATCCGCGGGGGTGTGCGCGTGCGCGGCCCGCAGCGGCTGCTCCCGGCTCCCGCGATCTCGGACGAGCGGCGCGCGATCGTC
>NZ_SSDO01000010.1:0-2216 GCF_004794395.1 Microbacterium sp. K41
ATCGGCCACGCCCAGGTCGCGCGCGAGCGCGGACACCCGCACGGCCCCCGCGCGCCGCAGCTCGTCGAGGATCCGCTCGCGGCGGGAGATGCCGAAGCGCGGCGCCTCCTCCCCGCCGCTCACGTCGCGGCCTCCCCGTGTGTCGTGGATGCACGGCACCGCTCGGCCGAGCGGGCGCGGTGTGGGATCGGCATCGGGACTCCTTGTTCGAGTGTGTTCGATCATGACAGACCGTGTTCGTCTCCGTTGCGCGCACCGCCCCGCCGTCCTTCACTGGAGCGGCGCCGACGTCCGTCGCGCAGACCCCGAGGAGACCATGTCCGCCCGCCCCACCGTCCTCGTCGCGATGTCCCCCAATGCCTGGGACCTCCTGTTCGACGGCCCCCGTCGCAACCGGCTCGCGGCTCTCGCCCTGATCGACGACCCCGTTCCCGTCACCGCCGTCGACGCCGCCGCCCCGCAGGAGCGCCTGGCCCGGGTGGAGGCGCTCGTCACGGGATGGGGCGCGCCCGCGCTCGACGAGGCGGCTCTGGCCCGGCTCCCCCGGCTGCGCGCGGTGTTCCATGCCGCCGGGAGCGTCCGCGGCCTCGTGTCCGAGGCACTGTGGCACCGGGGCATCCTCCTCACCTCCGCCGCCGACGCCAACGCGGCCCCCGTCGCCGAGTACACCCTCGCGATGATCCTCCTCGCCGGCAAGCGAGCCCTCGTGCCCCTGCGGACGGCCGACCCGCAGCACGACCTCCGCACCGGCGCCCGCGTCGGCGGTCGCATCGGCAACCTCGACCGGACGGTCGGCATCGTCGGGTTCTCGCGCATCGGCCGGCGCGTGGTGGAGCTGCTCCGGCCGTTCCCCGGCATCGAGGTGCTCGTCGCGGATCCCTTCGCCGATGCGGCCGAGGTCAGGGCCGCGGGCGCCGAGCTCGTGCCGCTGGCGACACTGCTCCCCCGCGTGGACGTGCTGTCGTTGCACGCTCCGGCGCTCCCGGCGACCCGCGGCATGATCGGACGCGCACAGCTCGCCGCCCTCCGCGATGGCACGACCATCATCAACACGGCCCGCGGAGCGCTCCTCGACCACGGCGCCCTCGCCGACGAGTGCGCGGACGGACGACTCGACGCCGTGCTCGACGTGACGGAACCCGAGCCCCTGCCCCTGGACTCGCGGCTGCTGCAGCTGCCGAACGTCGCGGTCACCCCGCACCTCGCCGGCTCGCTCGGCAGCGAGACGCGGCGGCTCGCCGATGCGGCCCTCGACGAGCTGGAGGCCTGGATCGCCGGGGCTCCCCCGCTCCACCCCGTGCGCCCGGCCGACCTGGAGCACGGCGCGTGAGCACTCTCCCCCTCCCTCCGGAGGACCGCGACCTGTCGCCGTACACCGGCTGGGGCCGCGCGCACCTCCAGGCGGTCGCCGACGCCATCCTCGACGGGGCCGCCCGGCACGCGAGCCCCACGGGCGCCGGTGTGCGCTATCCGGGCCGCCCTGGCGGATTCGGCCCCGCGGTCGACGCCCTGGAGGGCTTCAGCCGCACCTTCCTGCTCGCCGCGTTCCGCATCGCCGGAGACCCCGACGGCACCGGCGACCTGGCCGCGCGGTATGCGCGCGGACTCGCCGCCGGAGTGGACCGGGGGAACCCGGAGCGCTGGCCCCGGCCCGACGAGGTCGATCAGGCGAAGGTGGAGGCCGCAGCCCTCGCCGTCGGGCTCCACCTCACGCGGGACACCGTCTGGGCTCGACTCGACGACACGGCACGCACCCGCACGATCGACTACCTCGCCGGGTTCATCGGAGGCTCGTACCCGCCGAACAACTGGGCCTGGTTCCGCATCCTCGTCGAGCAGTTCCTGGAGAGCGTGGGCGGCCCGTTCTCGACCGAGGACCGCGGGGCCGACTTCGCCCTGCTCGACGGGTTCGAGCGGGCCCACGGCTGGACCTCCGACGGCGCCGCGCGCTCGTTCGACCACTACGCGGGCTGGGCGCTGTCCTTCTATCCCGCGATCTGGGCCGACATGGTCGCCGACGATCCGCGGCACACCGCCCGGATCGCCCGCTCCCGCGCCCGCCTCGACGACTACCTCGACGACGCCCTGCACCTCGTCGGCGCCGACGGCGGACCTCTGATCCAGGGCCGCAGCCTCACGTACCGGTTCGCGTCGGCGGCGGCGGCGGGCGCTGCGGCCTTCACGGGCGGATCGCGGCACGGCCCTGGCCTGCTGCG
>NZ_SSDO01000095.1:0-16580 GCF_004794395.1 Microbacterium sp. K41
GGGGAGGAGGCCTGGATGCGGGACGTGGAGGTGATCGCGAGGCGGCCGTCGCCGACGGTGGCGGAGGCGGGGGCGGGCACGAGGGGGAGCTCGAGAGGAAGGACCATGAACAAAACCTATCGGCCGCGGACGCCCAGGGGAACAGCGGAATCGAAACGATTCTGCGTGGCCGGTCGGGCACCCGCCGGCAGCGCGCTGTCCCGCTCCGCCGATCCGCTATGCTCGTAACCGTCGCGACTGGCGTCTGGGTGGACTACCACCGGGGAGCGACTGACCACGGAATTCGACCGCGCGCCTGGGCCGATGCGAACACCCCTCGAATCCGTCGTCAAAGGAGCACGTCATGACCGACCGTTACTTCAACGCCCCGCTCGCCGAGGTCGACCCGGAGATCGCCCAGGTCCTCGACCGCGAGCTGAAGCGTCAGCAGACCTTCCTCGAGATGATCGCCTCGGAGAACTTCGTCCCCGTCTCGGTGCTGCAGTCGCAGGGCTCCGTGCTGACCAACAAGTACGCCGAGGGCTACCCGGGCCGCCGCTACTACGGCGGGTGCGAAGAGGTCGACGTCGCCGAGTCGCTGGCGATCGAGCGGGCCAAGAGCCTCTTCGGTGCTGAGTTCGCCAACGTCCAGCCGCACTCCGGCGCGTCCGCCAACGCGGCCGTGCTGCACGCGATCGCCCGCCCCGGCGACACGCTCCTCGGCCTCTCGCTCGACCAGGGCGGGCACCTCACGCACGGCATGAAGATCAACTTCTCCGGCCGCCTGTACGACATCGTCGCCTACGGCGTGAACCCCGAGACCTCGACCATCGACATGGACGAGGTGCGTCGCCTCGCGCTCGAGCACAAGCCGAAGGTGATCATCGCCGGCTGGTCGGCGTACCCGCGCACGATGGACTTCGCGGCCTTCCGCGCGATCGCCGACGAGGTCGGTGCGGTGCTGTGGGTCGACATGGCGCACTTCGCCGGCCTCGTCGCCGCGGGTCTGCACCCCAACCCGGTCCCGCACGCGCACGTCGTCTCCTCGACCGTGCACAAGACGATCGGCGGCCCCCGCTCCGGCTTCATCCTGACGAACGACGCCGACATCGCCAAGAAGATCAACAGCGCGGTGTTCCCGGGCCAGCAGGGCGGTCCGCTCATGCACGTGATCGCCGCCAAGGCCACCGCGTTCAAGCTCGCCGGCACCCCCGAGTTCAAGGAGCGGCAGGAGCGCGTGCTCCGCGGCGCCGCCCTCATCGCCGAGCGCCTGTCGCAGCAGGACGTGCAGGACGCGGGCATCGCCGTGCGCTCCGGCGGCACCGACGTGCACCTCGTGCTGGTCGACCTGCGCGACGCGGAGATCGACGGCAAGCAGGCGGAAGACCTCCTGCACGATATCCACATCACCGTGAACCGCAACGCCGTGCCGAACGACCCGCGTCCGCCGATGGTGACCTCGGGCCTGCGCATCGGCACCCCGGCGCTCGCGACGCGCGGCTTCGGCGACGCGGAGTTCACCGAGGTGGCCGACATCATCGCGCTCGCACTGCTGCCCGGCGCCGACGTGGAGGCCCTGCGCGCCCGTGTGGACGCGCTCGCCGCCGCCTTCCCGCTCTACCCCGACCTGCAGCAGTAGTCCCTCGCGCCGAGCGCACCGGATCCTGCCGAGTGCACGGCCTGCTCACGCGAGCGGGGCGTGCACTCGACGGGAAGTCCTGCACCCGGCGGGAGGGGAGAGAAGAAGAGGAATCACATGACCGCGAAGATCCTGGACGGGAAGGCCGCCGCGGCCGAGATCCGGGCCGAGCTGACCGAGCGGGTCGCCGCACTGAAGGAGCGCGGGATCACGCCGGGCATCGCGACCGTGCTCGTCGGTGCCGACCCGGCCTCGCAGCTGTACGTCGGCATGAAGCACCGGCAGTCCGAGGCGATCGGCATGAACTCGATCCAGCGCGAGCTGCCCGCCGACGCGACCCAGGAGGACGTCGAGGCGCTGATCGACGAGCTCAACGCCGACCCCGCCTGCCACGGCTACATCGTGCAGCTCCCGCTGCCGAAGCACCTCGACACCGACGCCATCCTGGAGCGGATCGACCCGGCGAAGGACGCCGACGGCCTGCACCCGACCAACCTCGGCCGGCTCGTGCTCAACGTCAACGCGCCCATCCACACGCCGCTGCCGTGCACGCCGCGCGGGGTGATCGAGCTGCTGCTGCGCAACGACTACGACCTGAAGGGGAAGCACGTGGTGGTGGTCGGCCGCGGCGTCACGATCGGCCGCTCGATCGGGCTGCTGCTGACCCGCCGCGACCTCAACGCCACCGTCACGCTCACCCACACCGGCACGGTCGACATGCCGCGCTACCTGCGGGAGGCCGACGTGATCGTGGCCGCCGCGGGCGTGAAGCACCTCGTCCGCGCCGAGGACGTGAAGCCGGGCGCCGCCGTGCTCGACGTGGGCGTGACCCGCGAGACCGACCCGGAGACGGGCAAGAGCCTGGTGTTCGGCGATGTCGCGCCCGATGTGGCGGAGGTCGCCGGCTACCTGTCGCCCAACCCCGGCGGCGTCGGACCGATGACGGTGGCGCTGCTCATGACCAACGTGGTCGAAGCCGCCGAGCGCGCGGTCTGACCCCGGCGGCCCGTCACCGCGGGATCGAGAAGGCGCCCCACCCGGCCGGGAGGGGCGCCTTCTCCATTCCGCAGCGCGAGGAGACGGTGCGAGGAGACGGTGCCGGCGGGAGGAGACTGGGCTCAGCGACCGTGCAGCGAGCTCTCGACGCCGCTGATGCGCGCCTGCTCGTCGAAGCGGAACGTCGCGGTGCCGCTCGTGTCGACTACGGTCGCACCGGAAAACGCCTCGTCGGTCCACGTGAGCGTCCAGCCGGCCAGACGAGCGAGGTCCCACACCGACGTCCGGGCGTCGGGCAGCGCCGCACCGGAGAGCACGCGGGGGAGCGCGACCACGGCGTCGGCCACCGTGAGCGGCGCCAGCGGTGCGTCGAGGAGGAACACCGCGCGCGTGCCGCCGTCGACCGGCGCGGAGTAGTACGGGGAGCGCCCGGTCAGCTCGACCGCGACCCCGCCGATCGTGTGCGCCGCCTGCGCGATCCAGTCCGCGTCGCCCGAGGCCTCGGCCGGGAACGGCACCTCGGGGGAGGTCAGCTCGGCGACCCCGTGCTCGGTGCCGTACGCGCGCAGCTGGGCCGCGACACCCTGGGGGTCGCCCTGCGGGTGCGCCCATGCCCACAGCAGCGAGCGCGGCCCGGGGGCGATCGTCGCGATCAGGTGGGCGCGGGTCACCAGCTGCCGCGTGGGATCCGCGTTCGCCGTGAACGTGAGCGTGCCCGCAGTCAGGTCGGCATCCCAGCGGTGCTCGCCGAGCGCATCGGCAGCCGCGGAGAGGGCGTCCTGGCGGAGCGCGGTGAACAGGGCGGCACGGTCGGCGAGCGGCTGGAGGGCGGCGAAGGTCATGCCCCCAGTCTCCCCGTGATTGCTATGAATCCGCCACCTCGGCGCGGGCCGGAACGACCGCCGCCGCCGGTCGTCCCATCCGCCAGACGCTGGGGACCGCGAGCGTCGTCAGGGCGATCGCGCCGTATACCGCGCCGGACGCGATCAGCACGGTGGCCGGATCGGCCTGGGTGATCAGCCAGCCGTACACGAGCGTGCCGATCGGCATCACCACGAAGCTGCCCAGCATGTCGTAGCTGGCGACGCGCGAGAGCTTCTCGCCGGGCACGTTCTCCATCATCGCGAGGTTCCAGCCCGTCGCGAACACCTCGGCTCCGGCCCCCGCGAGGAACGCGGCCATCGCCAGCAGCACCACCCCGGGATGCACGCCGAGCACGGTGAGCGGGATCGCGAACGCGGCCATCCCGATCATCCCGTAGCGCAGCGGACGCCGCAGCGGCACCCACATCAGCAGCAGCGTCATCAGCAGCACGCCGACGCCCTCCGCGCTGAGCACCCACCCCCAGCCGGTGATGCCGAGCCGGTCGTCGTTCTTCGCGATGTAGGGCCCCACCACCCCCCACGCCCCGACGTGGATCGCGTTCATGATCATGAAGGCCAGCACGATGGTCCACAGCCAACTGCGGCTCCAGAACTCGTGCCACCCGATCCGCAGGTCGTGGAACATCGTGGTGCCGCCCTCCGCGGCGGGCGGAGGCAGCTTCACGAGTGCGAGGACCGGGATCGCGACCAGCCAGCCCGCAGCCTGCACCACCATGGCCCACGCGGGGCCGGCGGCCGCGACCACGACACCCGCGATCACCGGTCCGCCGATCGTGACGGCCGACCGCACGAACGACAGCATCGCGTTCGCCTGCTGCAGGTGCTCCGGGGTGGTCAGCTGCGGGATGATGCCCTGCATCGCCGGGAGCACGAACGCGGTGGAGGCGCCGTTGACCACCGACAGGATCGCCAGCAGGGGGACCGTCGCGGTGCCGGTGAAGAGCAGGGCCGCCATCGCGCCGATCGACAGGATGTCGACGACGTAGCAGGACTGGATGATGAGCGCGCGCGGCAGGCGGTCGGCGATGACCCCGCCGAACAGCACGAACACGATGTTGCTGACGGTGAACGCGGCCAGCACGATCGACAGCGACCGGGCGTCGTTGTCGATCTCCAGCACCGCGAAGGCCAGCGCGATCGACGACATCGAGCCGGTGATCATCGTGATCGCCCGCGCCAGGAAGAACCAGCGGAAGTTGCGGTCCTGCATCGCCGCGAGACCGCGGATCATCGGGACGCCTCGCTGCTGTGCACCGAGTCATCCTGCCACGGATCACGCGGCGCGGCGGGTCAGTAGCTGGAGCGCGGTGTGCCGTCCGTGCCGATGAAGCGCGTGGCCAGTGCCTCGGACGCCCGGGCGAGCAGCGCCACGTCGGCGCCCACCGCCACGAAGTCCGCGCCCGCCGCGAGGTAGGCGTCGGCCGCGGCGGGGTCGAACGCGTTCACGCCCACCGGCTTCCCGGCGTCGTGCACGGCCGTGAACACCCGTTCCACCGCGGCGACGACGTCGGGATGCGTCTGCTGGCCGAGCAGCCCCATCGACGCGGACAGGTCGGACGGGCCGACGAACACGGCATCGACGCCGTCGACCGCCGCGATGTCGGCCGCGGCCTCCACCCCCGCGGTCGTCTCGATCTGCACCGTGAGCGAGGTGTGCTGCGCCGACTCCTGCAGGTACCGCTCGACGCGGTTCCACCGGGCGCTGCGGGCCAGGGCGCTGCCGACGCCGCGCACCCCCTCCGGCGGGTAGCGGGTCGCGGACACGGCGGCGCGGGCCTCCTCGGCGGACGACACCATCGGCACGATCAGATTCTGCGCGCCGAGGTCGAGGATCTGCTTCAGCGCGACCGCGTCGTTGAAGGGAGCTCGCACGAGCGGGGTGACCGGGTACGCCGCGACCGCCTGGAGCTGGAGGAGCACCGACTCGAGCGTGTTGGCGGAGTGCTCCATGTCGATCAGGAGCCAGTCCAGGCCGGAGCCCGCGGCCACCTCGGCGAGCAGCGGGCTGCCGGAGCACACCCACATCCCCACGAACGGCCGGTCGGACTCCGCGAGCTGTGCGCGGAACGACGGGGCTAGACGAAGCGGCATGTGATGGTTCCCATCGGTCCGTAGTCGCACAGCACCTCGTCGCCGCGCGACACCCACATCGGGCGCGTGAACGATCCTGCCAGGATGATCTCGCCAGGCTCCAGCCGCGCGCCGTGCTGGTGGAACTTGTTCGCGAGCCACGCGACGCCGGTGGCGGGGTGGCCGAGGACGCCGGCGGCCACGCCCGTCTCCTCGATCTCGCCGTTGCGCGACAGCACACCGGGCACCCAGCGCAGATCGATCTCATCGGGGCGCTTGCGCACGGTCCCCAGCACCATCGCCCCGTAGGCGGCGTTGTCGCTGATCGTGTCGACGATCGTGCGGCCCTCCAGCTCGATGTGCGAGTTGAGCACCTCCAGCGCGGGGACCGCGTAGTCGATCGCGGCCAGGGCGTCGTCCAGCGTGCAGTCCGGACCCTCCAGGGGTTCCTTCAGCACGAAGGCGAGCTCGACCTCGATGCGCACGTTCGAGAAGTGCGCGGTCGGGATCTCGGCGCCGGACTCGTAGACGGTGTCGTCGAACATGACGCCGTAGTCGGGCTCGGTGATGCCCGTCGCCTGCTGCATGGCCTTCGAGGTCAGCCCGATCTTGCGGCCCACCAGCCGGCGCCCCGCCGCGACCTGCGAGTCGCGCCACACACCCTGGATCGCGTACGAGTCCTCGACGGTGGCCTCCGGGTACCGCGCGGTGATGCGCGGGATCACGCCGTGCGTGCGGTCGGCCTCGGCGAGCTCCGCCGCGATCTGCGCGATCGTCTCCTCAGACAGCATCCGTGCCCCCTAGAGCTGGTGGCCCAGCTTGTACTCGCCCTGCTTGTACTCGGGCATCGAGCCCTCGCCCTCGTCGGCGCGCGTGTACGAGAAGCCGTCGGCGCCGATCGTGACCGCCATCTCGCTGGAGTCCGTGCGGGCGACGACCGGCTGCGGGTTGCCGTCGAGGTCGAGCACGAGCGACGCGTCGGTGTACCAGGACGGCACGACCGGGGTGCCCCACCAGTCGCGGCGCTGGTTGTCGTGCACGTCCCACGTGACCACGGGGTTGTCGGGGTCGCCCGTGTAGTAGTCCTGCGTGTAGATCTCGACGCGGTGGCCGTCGGGGTCGCGCAGGTAGAGGTAGAACGCGTTGGAGACGCCGTGACGGCCGGGGCCCCGCTCGATCGCGTCGGAGCGGCGGAGCGCGCCGAGCTTGTCGCAGATCGCGAGGATGTTGTGCTTCTCGTGCGTCGCGAAGGCGACGTGGTGCATGCGCGGGCCGTCACCGCCGGTCGCGGCGGTGTCGTGCACGGTGGGCTTGCGGCGCATCCACGCGGCGTACACGGTGCCCTCGTCGTCCTGGATGTCCTCCGTCACGCGGAAGCCGAGGTCCTGGTAGTGGCGCACGGCGCGCGGCACGTCGGGGGTGACCTGGTTGAAGTGGTCGAGGCGAACGAGCTCACCCGGGGTGTGCAGGTCGTACCGCCAGGACAGGCGCTCGACATGGTCGGTGGCGAAGAAGAACTCGTACGGGAAGCCGAGCGGGTCGACCACGCGCACGGAGTCGCCGATGCCCTTCACGAACCCGTCCTCCTTGCGGCGCACGTCGCAGCCGAGCTCGGTGTAGAACTCCACGGCGCGGTCGAGGTCCTCGGCCGAACGCACCCGGTACGAGAACGCGGCCACCGCGGCGATCGGGCCCTGGCGCAGCACCAGGTTGTGGTGGATGAACTCCTCGGTGGAGCGCAGGTAGATGGCCTCGTCGTCCTCCTCGGTCACGTACAGGCCGAGGATGTCGACGTAGAACTGGCGCGAGGCGGCCAGGTCGGTCACCACGAGCTCCATGTACGCGCAGCGCAGGATGTCGGGCGGGGTGCTCTTCGGCGTCGCGACGGGGTTGTCGGACTCGATCGGAGCCTCCTGGCTCACGTAGTACCCCGAGGAGGTCAGCGTCTTCTTGGTCTTGTCGGTCATGTCAGCGTCCTTGCTCGTGCGACGGGTGTCAGTTCTTGCCGAAGGTCGGGTTGTGGGGCGTGGAGGCGAGCGTGATGTGCACGCTCTGCTGGTCGGTGTAGAAGTCGATCGAGCGGTAGCCGCCCTCGTGGCCGAGGCCCGACGCCTTCACCCCGCCGAACGGGGTGCGCAGGTCGCGCACGTTGTTGCTGTTCAGCCACACCATGCCCGCCTCGACCGACTGCGCGAACGTGTGCGCGCGCTTGAGGTCGTTGGTCCAGATGTACGCCGCGAGCCCGTACTTGGTGTTGTTCGCGAGCGCGAGCGCCTCCTCGTCGGAGTCGAACGGGGTGATGGCGACCACCGGGCCGAAGATCTCCTCCTGGAAGATGCGGGCGTCAGGGGAGACATCGGCGAACACAGTCGGCGCGACGAAGTTGCCCTCCTCGAAGCCCTCGGGGCGGCCGCCACCGGCGACCAGACGCCCCTCGGACTTGCCGATCTCGACGTAGCTCATCACCTTGTCGTAGTGCTCGGGGTGAACGAGCGCGCCGACCTCGGTCGCGGGGTCGTGCGGGTAGCCCACCTTCACGCGCTTCGCCTGGGCGGCGTAGCGCTCCACGAACTCGTCGTAGATCGACCGCTCGACGATGATGCGCGACCCGGCGGTGCAGCGCTCGCCGTTGAGGGAGAAGACGCCGAAGATGGTCGCGTCGACCGCGGCCTCGAGGTCGGCGTCGGCGAACACCACGGCGGGCGACTTGCCGCCGAGCTCCATCGACAGTCCCTTGAGGAACGGAGCGGCGTTGCCGAAGATGATCTGCCCGGTGCGGCTCTCGCCAGTGAACGAGATGAGCGGCACGTCGGGGTGCTTCACGAGGGCGTCACCCGCGTCTTCACCCAGGCCGTTGACGAGGTTGAACACGCCCTGCGGCAGCCCGGCCTCCTCGAAGATGCCCGCCCACAGCGAGGCGGACAGCGGCGTGAACTCGGCCGGCTTCAGCACGACCGTGTTGCCGGTCGCGAGCGCGGGACCCAGCTTCCACGACTCGAGCATGAACGGCGTGTTCCACGGGGTGATGAGCCCGGCGACGCCGATCGGCTTGCGGTTGACGTAGTTCATCTGCTTGCCGGGCACCTTGAACGCGTCGTCGGCCTGCGCCACGATCAGGTCGGCGAAGAAGCGGAAGTTCTCGGCGGCGCGGCGGGCCTGACCCAGCGCCTGCGTGATCGGCAGACCCGAGTCGTACGACTCCAGCTCGGCGAGGCGGGCGTCGCGCGACTCGACGATGTCGGCGATGCGGTGCAGAACGCGCGAGCGCTCGCGAGGGAGCATGCGCGGCCAGGGCCCCTCGTCGAACGCGCGCTTGGCGGCGGCGACGGCGAGGTCGATGTCGGCCTTCTTGCCGGCGGCGGCCGTGGTGTAGGTCTGGTTCGTCACCGGGTCGAGCACGTCGAACGTGTCGCCGTCGACCGAGTCGACGAAGGAGCCGTCGATGTAGTGCTGGATGTGGTCGGGCAGGTCGGCGGGGATGCGGGAGTCGGTCATGATGCTTCTCCTTCGGCGGGGACGGAACGGGTGTGCAGCGCATCGAGGAACGCGTCCCTCGTGCGCCAGCGGTGGTTGCGGGCGGCGAGCTCGATCTCCAGCGGCTCGGCGCCGTCGCGGATCAGCTCGAGGATCTGGGCGTGCTCGTCCACGGAGTGGTGCGCACGGCCGGGCACGTAGGCGAACGTGGAGTCACGGATGCCGGACAGCCGGGCCCAGCCGCGGTGCACGAGGTCGAGCAGGTGCGGGTTGGGGCACGGCTCGAACAGCACCGAGTGGAACTGGCGGTTCAGCTCCGTGAACGCGTGCGGGTCGAAGTGGTCGAGCAGCCGGGCCATGCGGTCGTTGACCTCGGCGGCCTCGGCGAGTGCGTCGGCGTCGAGCAGGGGAGCGGACAGCGCGGTCGCCGCGCCCTCCACCAGCCCGAGCGTCTGCATCGTGTGGGCGTACTCGCCCTCGTCGACGAGGGTCACCCGGGCGCCCACGTTCCGCTCGAACGTCACCAGCCCCTCGGCCTCCAGTCGGCGGATGGCCTCGCGCACCGGCACCACGCTCATGCCCAGCTCGTCGGCGATCGGGCCGAGCACCAGACGGTAGCCAGGGCCGTAGGTGTGCGCGGAGATGCGCGAGCGGATCCAGGCGTACGCCTGCTCCGACTTGCTCGCGCTCTCGACCGTGCTCACCGCTGGTCCTTCCCGGCCCCGGTGGCCTGCTCGTAGCGGGCGCGCCACTCGGCGTTCAGCGGGAAGAGACCGTCGACCGGGTGGCCGGCGGCGACCTGCTCGGCGATCCAGGCGTCCTCGACCTCCTGCGCGATCGCGTCGGCGGCGACCTCGGCCGCCAGAGCCGGCGGGATCACGATCACACCGTCGCCGTCGCCCACGATGATGTCGCCGGGCTGCACGGTCGCGCCGCCGCACGAGATGGTCACATCGACGTCCCACGGCACGTGCTTGCGGCCGAGCACCGAGGGGTGCGCGCCCTGCGAGAACACGGGGAGCCCGATCTCGGCGACCGCGTCGAAGTCGCGCACGCCGCCGTCGGTCACGACGCCCGCGGCCCCGCGATTCTGCGCCCGCAGCGCGAGGATGTCGCCCAGCGTGCCGGTGGTGGCGTCGCCCCGGGCCTCGATCACGATGACCTCGCCCTCGGCGACCGCGTCGAACGCGCGCTTCTGGGCGTTGTATCCGCCGCCGTGCGAACGGAACAGGTCTTCGCGGAACGGCACGAAGCGCAGCGTCTTCGCGGTGCCGACGATCTTGGTGCCGGGGAGGTTCGCCGAGACGCCGTCGATGAAGCAGGAGTGGTGGCCGCGCTTGCGCAGCTGAGCCGACAGCCCGGCGGTCGGAGCCTCGAGCAGCTGGGCGCGCAGCTCGGGCGTGAGCGTGGGTGTGTCCTCTTCCGGCGGCAGGCCCGCCTCCTCGCGGGAGCCCCAGGCCTCGGTGCGCTGCAGGTCGTCGACGGCGGGAAGGGAGCCGAGGTCGCCGTCGAACGGCACCTCGCCCTGCGTCACCGTGGTCACCAGGCGGCCGGAGCTCGGAGCGCCGGGCACGTCCGGCGCGTCGACCTCGACCTCGACCACGTCGCCCGGCACGATCACGGACGAGCCCGCCGGGGTGCCGGTGAGGATCACGTCGCCGGGCTCGAGGGTGAAGTGCTGCGACAGGTCGGCGACGAGCTGGGCGAGCGGGAAGATCAGTCCGGCGGTGGTGTCGTCCTGCCGGAGCTCGCCGTTGACCCAGGTGCGCACCCGGAGCGCGGCGGGATCGACCGTGCGGGCGTCGATGAGCTCGGGGCCCAGGGGCGTGTAGCCGTCGCCGCCCTTGGAGCGGACGTTGGAGCCCTTGTCGTTCGCGCGCAGGTCGTACAGGCCCAGGTCGTTCGACGCGGTGACCGCGCCGACGTGGTCCCACGCATCGGCGAGCGAGACGTGGCGCGCCGCGGTGCCGATCACGAGAGCGATCTCGCCCTCGAAGGCGAGCAGCTCGGTGCCGGCCGGGCGCTCGACCGTGCCGCCGGAGACGCCGACCGAGCTGGCGGGCTTGAAGAAGTAGGAGGGAGCGGCGGGGCGGCGGCCGCGCTGATCGGCGCGGGACGCGTAGCTCAGGTGGATCGCGATGATCTTGCCGGGGCGGGTGATGGGTTCCGTCACGGGGGCGCCTCCTCGCGCTCGGTGCATGTCGTGCCGGACGCGTTGTGCGTCGTATCCGAAATCATATATCATCGTGTCACCCCTCGGCAAGCACATCGGATTCACGTCCACGCACGCCGTGACAATGCGGTCACAAGCAAAGGAGACACCCCATGAGCGGGCAGTCACAGGATGGGTTCACGCCCACCGGAACCATCGCGACGGCGGCCGATCGGCGCCGCGTCGTGTTCGCCACCGTCGTCGGGACCACCGTCGAGTGGTACGACTTCTTCATCTACGCCACGGCGGTCGGGCTCGTCTTCGGACAGCTCTTCTTCGCGCCGCTCGGCGCCAACAGCGCCCTGGTCGGCTTCGCCACGGTCGGCGTCAGCTTCCTGTTCCGTCCGCTCGGCGCGTTCCTCGCCGGCCACTTCGGCGACAAGCTCGGGCGCAAGGCCGTGCTCATGTGGACGCTCATCCTCATGGGCGCCGCGACCGCGCTGATCGGTGTGCTGCCGACCTACGAGACCATCGGCGTGATGGCACCGATCCTGCTCGTGCTGCTGCGCATCGTGCAGGGCATCTCGGCCGGTGGCGAGTGGGGCGGCGCAGTGCTGATGGCCGTCGAGCACGCCCCGCGCACGAAGCGCGGCATCTTCGGCGCCTCGCCGCAGATCGGTGTGCCGCTCGGACTGCTGCTCGCCTCCGGCGTCATGGCGCTCATGACGGCGATCGCCCCCGGCGACCAGTTCCTCGCGTGGGGCTGGCGCGTGCCGTTCCTGCTCAGCGTGGTGCTGATCCTCGTCGGCTACTACGTGCGCCGCCGCGTGGAGGAGAGCCCGGTCTTCGCCGAGCTCGCCGAGCGCAAGGAGAAGGCGAAGATGCCCATCGTGCAGCTGTTCCGCAAGCACGCGCTGCTCGTGATCATCGCGGCGCTCGTCTTCGCCGGCAACAACGCGGTCGGCTACATGACCACGGGCGGCTACATCCAGGGCTACGCCACCAACCCGGAGGGCCCGATCGGCCTCGAGCGCGGACCCGTGCTGTGGGCCGTCACCGGCTCGGCGGTCACCTGGCTGCTCACGACGCTGCTGGCGGGCTGGGTGTCGGACCGCCTCGGCCGTCGCACCACCTACCTCATCGGCTGGGTGCTGCAGCTGGTCGGCGTGTTCACGCTCTTCCCGCTCGTGAACACCGGCGAGATCGGCCTGCTGTTCGCCGGGCTCGCGATCCTCACGATCGGGCTCGGCTTCACGTACGGTCCGCAGGCCGCGCTCTACACCGAGCTGTTCCCGGCGAGCATCCGCTTCTCCGGCGTCTCGATCTCGTACGCGATCGGGGCCATCGCGGGCGGCGCGTTCGCGCCCCTGATCGCCACCGCGATCGTCGCGGAGACCGGTTCGACCGCGGGCGTCACCTGGTACCTCGTGGGCATGACCCTGCTGGGTCTGATCGCGACGCTCCTGCTGCGCGACCGCTCCGGCATCCCGCTGGGGCCGGATCACGAGGAGGAGCAGGCGGTCAGCCCGATCCGCGGTCTCGCGAAGGCCTGACGCCGAGGATCGATCCTGCGGGCGCCCCGTTGCCGGACGGCGACGGGGCGCCCGTTCGCATGGCCGGTGCGGTGCGCCCTCTCGCGCGTGCCCGGTGCGGTGCGTTCTCCCTCGCGTGCCCGGTGCCGTGCGTTCTCCCTCGCGGGGCGAGGGTGCCATCGCGCGCCGGCGCGCGGCGATCGATCCGAGGATGCGGCGGGCGTGAGCCCCGGGTGGGATCAGCCGTCGAGGGCCTCGCGGATCACGGCGGCGGAGCGTTGCAGGCGGGCCGCGATGTCGGCGTCGTCGAGGTCGGTCGCCACGTGCACGACGGCGATCGCGCACGGGCGCTGCCCGCGCAGCACCAGCGGCACGGCGACGGCCTGCACGGTGGGGATGACCTCGTCGTGGCTCGTGGCGTACCCGCGCTCCGCGGCGGCCTCGACCTCGCGTCGCAGCGCGGGGGAGATGCCGCCCGGCCGCTCGGTGACCGGGAGCTGCGCCAGGATCGCCTTGCCGGGGGCGCCCACCGTCACCGGGTGCCGGGCGCCGGGGCGCTGAGCGACGCTGGCCACCGCGTGCCGCGGCTCGACGCTCGCGAGGGTGATGCAGTCGGTGCCGTCGAGCACCGCGAGGAAGCACGTCATGCCGAGCTCGTTGGCGATCGCGGTGAGCTCGGGCAGCGCCTCGGCCTGCAGGTCGTGCGCCACGCCGGCGGCGAGGGCGGCCATGCGGGCGCCGAGGCTGACGGCGCCCGCCGCGTCGCGGTTGACGAGCCCGTGGTCCTCCAGGGTGCGCAGGAGGCGGTAGGCGATCGAGCGGTGCACGTCGAGCCGCGCGGCGATCTCGTCGATCGTGAGCGCATGGCGTGCGTCGGACAGCACCTCCAGGATGCGGATCCCGCGGCTGAGCGTCTGCGAGGCGGGCGCGGCGGTCGGGCTCTCGGGCATGCGGCTCCTTGCGGCGCGCGCGGCGCCGGTTTAGGCTGTGTTCAATAGTAGAACGGTGTGTTCGAATATAGAACACGCTCGTCTCGGACGCAAGACCCCGCAGCACCCGACAGCGACGTCCGGAAGGAATCGACGACGATGCAGTTCCACCACCACGGCTACGTGTCCGGAGACCCCCGCGTGCAGGACGCCGCGGGGATCGGCACCGACCGCCCCGCCGACCTCCCCGACGAGATCGACGTGCTCATCGTCGGGTCCGGCCCCGCCGGCATGCTCCTCGCGGCACAGATGTCGCAGTACCCCGACGTCTCCACGCGCCTCATCGAGAAGCGCGAGGGGCGACTCGTGCTCGGCCAGGCCGACGGCATCCAGCCGCGCAGCGTCGAGACCTTCCAGGCGTTCGGGTTCGCCGAGCGCATCATCGCCGAGGCCTACAACATCGGCTGGATGAACTTCTGGGGTCCCGACCCCGAGCACCGCGATCGCATCGTGCGCACCTCCCGCACCGCCGACTACGCCTACGACATCTGCGAGTTCCCGCACCTGATCGTCAACCAGGCGCGCGTGCTCGACTACTTCGCCGAGGCCGCGGCGAACGGGCCGGGCCGCATCACGCCCGACTACGGCGTGGAGTTCACGGGGCTCACCGTGCACGACGAGGGCGAGTACCCCGTCGAGGTCGGGATCCGCTACGTCGCGGGCGACCGCGCCGGCGAGGAGCGCACGATCCGCGCGAAGTACGTCGCCGGCTGCGACGGCGCCCGCAGCGGTGTGCGCCAGGCGATCGGCCGCACGCACGTCGGCGCCAGCGCCGCCCACGCCTGGGGCGTCATGGACGTGCTGGTCAACACCGACTTCCCGGACTGGCGCACCAAGTGCGCCATCAACTCGGCCGCGGGCAACATCCTCCACATCCCGCGCGAGGGCGGCTACCTCAGCCGGATGTACATCGATCTGGGAGAGGTCGCCGCCGACGACGACCACCGCGTGCGCCAGACGCCCATCGAGGAGATCATCCGCAGGGCGAACGAGATCCTGCACCCCTACACGCTCGACGTGCGCGAGGTCGCCTGGCACAGCGTCTACGAGGTCGGGCACCGCGTGACCGACGGCTTCGACGACGTGGACGAGGGCGAGTCGCGGACGCCGCACGTGTTCCTCACCGGCGACGCCTGCCACACGCACAGCGCCAAGGCCGGCCAGGGCATGAACGTCTCGATGCAGGACGGCTTCAACCTCGGCTGGAAGCTCGGCTCCGTGCTCACCGGCCGCGCGCCCGAGTCCCTGCTCGCCACGTACGGCGCCGAGCGGCGGCCCGTCGCGCAGCAGCTGATCGACTTCGACCGCGAGTGGTCGAGCCTCATGGCGCGCAAGCCCGAGGAGATCTCCGACCCGAACGACCTGGCCACGTACTACCTCGCGACGGCCGAGTTCCCCTCCGGGTTCATGACGCAGTACACGGGCTCCATGATCACGGGCACCGATGCGCACCAGGAGCTCGCGGTCGGGTATCCGCTGGGCAAGCGCTTCAAGTCCGCCGAGGTCGTGCGGGTCGGAGACGGCAACGTCGTGCACCTCGGACACCACGCGAAGGCCGACGGCCGGTGGCGCGTCTACGCCTTCGGCGACCGGACCGGCGAGGCGCTCACGGCCTGGGCCGAGGCCGCGGCACCCGTGTTCGCGCGGTTCACCCCGGCCGACGGCGACGAGGACGCGGTGTTCGACGTGAAGGCCGTGTACCCGCAGCCGTTCGAGGAGGTCGAGGTGACCTCTGCCCCCGCGCTGTTCCAGCCGAAGACGGGTCCCCTCGGGCTCACCGACTGGGAGAAGGTGTACGCCGCCGGTCCCAGCAAGTGGTGCGCGACGGACATCTTCGAGGCGCGCGAGCTGTCCCGCGACGGCGTCGTGGTCGTGGTGCGCCCCGACCAGTACGTGGCCGCGATCTTCCCGCTCGACGGGGTGGCGGAGCTCGAGGGCTTCCTGGAGGGCGCCTTCCTCCCCGCGCGCTGAGGTCCGCCGCATGACACGTGTCATGTCGAGGAGATGACACCGGGCTCCGGCGCCGCGGCCGGGCGGACGCGAGGCTGGAGGCATGAACGACACCTCTGCGGGCGCGACGGCGATGCGGGTCGCCTCTCGCCCGGCACCCGGACCCGACACCGAACCCGCGGCCGCTCCCGCGGACGCCCCGATCGTGCTGGAGCTGCGCGACGTGCGCCGACACTACGGCTCGGGAGACCGCCGCGTGCAGGCCGTCGACGGCGTGGACCTGTCGATCCGCCGCGGTGAGGTCGTCGCACTGCTCGGGCCCAACGGCGCGGGCAAGACCACGACGCTCGACATGCTGCTCGGCCTCACGGCCCCCAGCAGCGGGACGGTGCAGGTCCTCGGCATGACCCCGGAGCGGGCGACCGCGAGCGGAGCGATCGGCGCGGTGCTGCAGACCGGCGGGCTGCTGGGCGACCTCACCGTCGGCGAGACCGTGCGCCTCATCGCCTCGCTGCACGGCGGAGAGGCGATCGCGCGGGTGGGCGACGTGATGGCCAGGGCCGACCTCACGCGCCTCGCGCGCCGCCGGGTCGCGAAGTGCTCGGGGGGAGAGCAGCAACGCGTGAAGTTCGCCCTCGCGATGGTGTCCGACCCGGACATCCTCGTGCTGGACGAGCCGACCGCGGGGATGGACGTCACCGCGCGCCGGCACTTCTGGGACGTGATGCGTGCCGACGCGGACGCCGGGCGCACGATCGTGTTCGCCACGCACTACCTGGAGGAGGCGGAGCAGTTCGCCCGCCGCACCGTCGTGATGCACCGGGGCACCGTCGTCGCCGACGCCCCCACCGCCCTGCTGCGCGCGAGCCTGGGGGAGCGCACGGTCGCCGCGACCGTCGCCCCGGGGACCGCGGA
>NZ_SSDO01000096.1:0-1460 GCF_004794395.1 Microbacterium sp. K41
GCGGTGGCGATGCCGCGGCCGATGCCGGAGCTGCCGCCGGTCACCACGGCCGTGCGACCGTCGAGCGAGAACAGCGAGTCGAGGTAGGCGTTCATGCGGGCGGCCTTTCGGGGGTCGGGCTCACCAGTTCAGGGCGTCGGCGAGCGCGGGATCGGGAGCGGCGTCGGCGAACTCCGGCAGCGCCCGCAGCTCGGCCAGGAAGGCCTGCACCTCGGCGTCGTACGCCGGGTCGGGGTGCGTACGGGCGATGTCGAGCAGGGGAGGGACGTCCATCGCCAGGATGAGGTCGAGGCGGGCGGTGACGGCGGCGTGCTCCCCGGCGGCGTGCAGCACCGCGATGCCGCCGCGGAGGGCCGTGAGGTAGTCGCGGAGCACGGGGAGCTGGGCCTTGCTCTGCGTGATCGACGTGCCGTCGGCCCTGACCCGCCACTCGACGACGACGTCGGGGATGACGTCGAACGCCCCGGCGCGGGTGTACAGGGTCTGCGCGACGACCTGGTCCTCGTAGGCGACGCCCTCGGGGAAGCGGAGGTCGGTCCACAGCGGGGTCCTGCTCACCTTCGACCACGCGACGATGTTCGACGCGGCCGCGGGGTGCTCGCCGAGCGTGGTGGCGCGTCGCTCGGGGGCGGTGGCGGCGGCGACCCACGGCTGCACGCGTCCCGCGACGTAGCGGTCGCCCTGCCACCGCGACCGCACGTACGCGCCGGCGGCGAGGTCGCTTCCGGTCTCCTCGAGCGTGCCGAGCAGTCGGGCGAGCGCCGTGGGGCGCAGTTCGTCGTCCGCGTCGAGGAACCCGGTGTACGGGGTGTCCACGAGCGAGAGTCCCACGTTGCGCGCGGCACCGAGGCCGCGGGAGGCGGCGTGACGCATCGACGTGAACCGCGGATCCGCGGCCGCGGCGGCGTCGAAGATCGCGCCCGTGTCGTCGGTCGAGCCGTCGTCGATGAGGATGGCACGCCAGCGTCGCTCGGTCTGCGCGCGCAGCGAGTCGAGCGCGGCGGGGGCGAAGGCGGCGATGTCGCGTCCTGGCACGACCAGGGTCACGAGCGGGGCGTCGGTCACCAGCCGAGTCTAGAGCCGCAGCTCATCCGCGGACGGCGTCCACCGAGGCGGCGACGAGGGCGGCGAGGCGCTCCGGCGCGTCGTCCGGGAGGGGGGTGCGCCCGAACGTGAAGCGCACCGAGGTCTGGGCGACCGCGGGGTCGACGCCGCACGCGAGCATCACGTGCGACGGCTCGTCGCTGCCCGCCGCGCACGCGGAGCCGCTGGACGAGATGACGCCGCGCCGCTCCAGCTCCAGCAGCACCGCCTCGCCGCTCACCCCCGCGATCGTGAAGCTGGCCGTGGCGGGCAGACGGCGCACGGGGTCGCCCGTGAGCGCCGCCTCCGGCCCCCGCCGCAGCACCTCGGCGATGAAGCGTCCGGTCGCGGCGCCGATCCGCGCCCCCGCGACCTCG
>NZ_SSDO01000097.1:0-1232 GCF_004794395.1 Microbacterium sp. K41
CCACGGCCCGCAGCGCAGCGTAGCGACCCTCGCGTACGGCGGCGGCATGCGGCCCGCGCAGCCAGTGGCCGTTCCAGAGCTCGGGCGGGAGCGCGTCGAGGAGGGGGGTCGTGACGGCGTCGAGGTCGAGGAGCGGGACGCCGAGCTCGGCGGCGAGGGCGCGGCCGAGGGTGGTCTTGCCGCTTCCCGCGACCCCGGCCACGACGACCACGTGGGCGTCCGACGGTTGACAGGTCTCGGTCATACCCCCACCATAGAAGAGAAAGACACCGGTGTCATGGTTGATTTTCCGCGGATCATCGGTTTCTGCCCACGAGAAGAGGAACCCATGCTCACCCGCACCGTCGCCAACCCGCTCACGACGCTCGAACGCCGTGCCCTGCAGTCCCTCTCCACCCCCGACGGCGGCATGCTCATCGTCGCCGCCGACCAGCGCAACGGCATGAAGGCCGCCATCCCCGACGCACCGGGCGGCCCCGACGCCATCACCCGCGAAGAGCTGTCGGCGGTGAAGGCCGACCTCGTGCGCCACCTGGCCGTGCACGCGCCGGCCATCCTGCTCGACCCCGAGGTCGCCCTGCCGGCCGTCGTCGACGACGGCGTGCTCGACCGCGACACCGCCCTCGTGGTGGGCCTCGACGCGTCCGGCTTCGAGACCGTCGACGGTTTGCGCTACACCCGCTTCGTGCCCGGCGTCACCCCGCGCACGGTGCGCGAGCTCGGCGGCGGGGTCGCCAAGATGCTCTACTACACGCGGCCCGACCGGCAGGGGCGCGACTCCCGCGTCGCCGACGAGATGCGCGCGCTCATCGCCGAGTGCGAGGCGGAGGGACTCCTGCTGATCGTCGAGCTGCTCACCTACCGCCTCGACGACGAGACCGAGGAGGAGTACGCGGACGCCTTCCCGGCGCTCGTCGCGGAGGGGGCCGCGCTCGCCGTCGCGGCCGGTGCGAAGATCCTCAAGCTGCAGTACCCGGGATCCGCCGAGGCCAGCGCCGCGGTGACCGAGGCGGCCCAGGGGGTGCCGTGGGCGGTGCTGTCGGCCGGGGTCGACCACGAGACCTTCATCGGTCAGGTCACCACGGCGGTCGCGAACGGGGCGGCGGGAGCGATGGCCGGACGCTCGCTGTGGAAGGACAGCCTCTCGTACGACGCCGCCCGCCGCGAGGAACTGCTGACGACCCGCGCGCTGCCGCGACTGCGCGAGCTGGCCGCCGCCGTCGACGGGCGCG
>NZ_SSDO01000098.1:0-3050 GCF_004794395.1 Microbacterium sp. K41
CCTCACCTGGCGGCACCTGGGCGCCGCGCACGCCGTGCCCGCCGCGTTCGTGGTCGGTGACGCCGCCGCGGTCGCCGACCACTTCGAGACGTGGCGCGACGCGGGAGCGGCCGACGGGTTCAACGTGCTCTCGGCGTTCCAGCCCGCGCAGTTCGAGGCGTTCACGCACCTGGCGGCGCCCGAGCTGCGGCGACGCGGACTGCTGCGCGAGCACGGTGACGGCGCGATCACGCTGCGCGACCGCCTGCGTGTGACGTCGCGTGTCGATGCGTGACCGCGGGTGTCGCCGGGCGACCTTCCGCGTCCGCCGCCCGGCGCGCACCGCCCGCCGCTTCCTAGCGTGAACCCCACGCCGCACCCCTACCCGCCTGCACCCACCCGCACCCCCGAGGAGTCCTCCGCATGAACCGCCGCCTGATCCGCACCGCCGCCGTCGCGCTGCCCCTCGTCCTGGCCGGGAGCCTCGCCGCGTGCGCGACCTCCGCCGCCCCCGCCGGCACACCGACCGACGCCGGGGCCCCTGTCACGGGCGGCACGCTCACGTACCTGGAGCACCAGGCGTACACGAACCTGTACCCGCCGCAGGCCGGCTTCTACCCGAACGGCGGTATCGTCAACAACATCGCCGCCCGGCTCACGTGGCAGAACCCGGAGACGCTCGAGATCGAGCCGTGGGTCGCCGCGGACTGGATCGTGAACGACGACGCCACCGAGTACACGTTCGACCTGAACCCCGGCGTCACCTTCTCGGACGGCACGCCCCTCGACGCCGCCGCCGTCGCGAAGAACTTCGACACCTACGGCCTGGGCGACGCCGACCGCGGGCTCACCGTGTCCGAGGCGATCAACAACTACGCCGGCAGCGAGGTGGTCGACGAGGACACCGTCACGTTCCGCTTCTCCGCCCCGTCGCCCGGGTTCCTGCAGGCCACGTCCACCATCAACTCCGGCCTGCTGTCACCCGACACGCTCGACGGCACGATCGAGGACTTCGGCGCGGGCAATGCGGCCGACATCATCGGCTCCGGTCCGTTCACCGTCACCGACGAGAAGCTCGGCACGGAGTACACCCTCGCCGCGCGCGACGACTACGCCTGGGGTCCGGAGAGCGCCGACAACGACGGCCGCCCGTACCTCGACGCCGTGCACGTGCTGATCACCCCGGAGGACTCCGTGCGTATCGGCTCGCTGCTCGCGGGGCAGGCCGACTACGTGCGCTACGTGCAGGCGTTCGACGAGGACCGTGTGGAGGGCGCCGGCTTCACGCTCTACGCCCCGCAGACCCGCGGCGTGAACAACTCGATCGCCCTGCGGCCGGACAACCCGCTGCTCTCCGACATCCGCGTGCGCCAGGCGATCATCGCGGCCGTGAACGCGCAGGAGGTGGTCGACACGCTCTTCACCGAGAACTACCCGGTGGCGACGTCGGTGCTGTCCTCCCAGGCGGTCGGCTACAAGGACGAGTCGGAGCACTACACCTTCGACCCCGACCGGGCCGAGGAGCTGCTCGACGAGGCCGGCTGGACGCCCGCAGGCGACGGCATCAGGGAGAAGGACGGCGAGCGCCTCGCGATCACGGTCTACGAGGCGAAGCCGCAGCCGCTGTCGAAGCAGACTCTGGAGCTGATCGCCCAGCAGCTCGCGAAGGTCGGCGTCGAGCTGACCGTGAAGCCCGGCGATGCCGGCACCTATGCCGAGGACACGCGCGACCCGCTGAAGACCGGGTTCTATCACTCGATGGTCGGACGCGCCGACCTCGACGTGATCAAGAGCCAGTACTTCACGAAGAACCGCGACGTGCTGATCTCGCAGGACGCGACGCTCGACGAGCTGCTGCTCGCCGTGGCCTCCGAGCCCGACGCCGACGCGCGCATCGCCGCGTCGCAGGCCGTGCAGGACTACATCGCCGAGCAGGCCTACGTGATCCCGCTGTTCGAGGAGCCGCAGGTCTACGGTGCCGCGACGTACGTGCACGGCGTGGCGTTCGAGTCGGTCGGGCGCCCCACGTTCTCCGGCGTCTGGCTCGCGGAGCACTGAGGGCGACGGTGACGCGATGAGCTTCGTCCTCCGACGAGCCGGGCAGGCCGCGATCGTGCTGGTCGCGGCCTTCACGGCCACCTTCTTCCTGCTGCAGCTCCTGCCGGGCGACGCGATCCTGATCAAGTTCTCCGACCCGAGCCTCGGGCTCTCGCCGGAGCAGCTCGACGGGATCCGCGCGACCTATGGCGCCGACCTGCCGTGGTGGGAGCAGTACGTGCACGCCGGGCTCGGCTTCCTCGCCGGCGACTTCGGCTACTCGACGCAGTTCGGCACCCCGGTGCGCACGATGCTGGCCGAGGCGCTGCCCGCGACCTTGCTGCTCGCGTCGCTCGGGCTCGCGGTGGCGCTCGTGCTGGCCGTGCTGATCGCGGGCTTGTCGTCGCTGGCGCCGTTCGCGTGGCTGCGCACGGGACTGCGCCAGGTGCCTGGCCTCTTCGTCGCGGTGCCGGTGTTCTGGCTCGGGATCCTGCTCATCCAGGTGTTCTCGTTCGGCCTCGGCTGGGTGCCGATCGTGGGAGCCGACCCGGTGAGCGGTCTCGTGCTGCCCGTGCTCACCCTGGCCGTGCCGATTTCCGCGCCCCTCGCCCAGGTGCTGGTGCGGTCGATCGACCAGGTGCAGGCGCAGCCGTTCGTGACCGTGCTGCGGGCGAAGGGCGCACCGCCGGTGTGGGTGCTCACGCGCTCGGTCGCGCGCAACGCGGCGGTGCCGACGCTCACGATCGCGGGCGTGCTGTTCGGCGAGCTCGTGGGCGGCGCCGTCGTGACGGAGACCGTCTTCGGCCGGACCGGGATCGGACGCCTCACGGAGCAGGCCGTCGCGAACCAGGACATCCCGGTGCTGCAGGGGGTGGTGCTGCTGTCGGCACTCGGCTTCGTGCTCATCAGCTTCGCGGTCGACCTCGCCACGCCGCTCATCGACCCGCGGCAGCGCACCTCCGCCCGCCGCGGTCGCCCCGAACCCCGCCGCACGCTGCGGGAGGCCACCGCATGACCGCGCCCGTGATCGCCGA
>NZ_SSDO01000099.1:0-4777 GCF_004794395.1 Microbacterium sp. K41
ATGCACTGCGCCCTCGGGGGTGAGGCCCGCGGCGTACAGGGAGCCGGACGGGTGTGCGGCGAGCGCGAACGGCCGGTCGAGCGCGACCGCGGCGTCGCGCGCCTCCCACCGTTCGGTCTCGGGATGCCAGACCAGCGTCCACAGCGCCGGGCGCTCGGACATCGCGCACACCGCGAACTCGCTCGATGCCACCGTGGGCCCTCCCGCCGTCGTCGACACGTCCCCTCCCACTATGGCGTGCGCCGACGGCCGCACCGTCCCTCACGTCGAGCGGGTGAGGAGTGCTGGACGCGCCGGGTCGCGCACCACTATGTTGACGCCTGAGAGCAGCCGTCGAACCGGGGGGTCACCGATGTCACATGTTGTCGCAACCGGAGCCGGAAAGGCCATGATGGAGCGCCGGAACGATCCGACGCACGACTACATCCTGAGACTCACCGGCAAGGACAGACCGCGGGTGCTGTTCGTCGGCACCGCGACGGGCGACGACACCGCCTACATCGTGAGCTTCTACTCCACGTACGACTCCGACCGGTGCGCGCCGCACCATCTGCCGCTGTTCCACCGTGCCGTCGACGACCTCGCCGGGTTCGTGAAGGGCTTCGACGTGATCCACGTGGGCGGCGGCAACACCGCCAACATGCTCGACGTGTGGAAGCGGCAGGGACTCGACGAGATCATGCGCGAGATGTGGGAGGACCCGGCGTCGAACGTGGTGTTCACCGGCGGCAGCGCGGGCGGGATCTGCTGGTTCGAGGGCGGCACGACCGACAGCTACGGCCCCACGCTGCAGGTGCTGCCGGAGGGCCTTGGCTTCCTGCACGGCAGCTTCTGCCCGCACTACGACGCCGAGGACCAGCGCCGGCCGCTGTTCCACGCCTCCCTGCTCAGCGGGGAGCTGTCGACCGGCTACGCGGTGGGCAACCTCCAGTCGCTGCACTTCGAGAACTCCGAGTTCGTGACGGCGATCAGCCCGGTCGACGACCCCCTCGCCCTGCGGGTGGAAGCGGTGGACGGGCAGATCGTCGAGACCGAGCTGCCCGTGCAGGTGCTCACCGGTACCGGGCCCATCGCCACCGGACCCTCCTCCTGACCGGGCCATCCTGATGATCGGGGCATCGTCATGAACGACAACGTCTTCCTCCTCATCGCCCAGCTGATCGTCGTCGTCCTGGCGATCTTCATGGGCACCCGCACCAGCGGGATCGGCCTGGGCGTGTGGGGCCTCGTCGGCGTCGCCGTGCTGGTGTTCGTCTTCGGCGAGGCGCCGGGCAACGCCCCCGTCGACGCGGTGTTCATCGTCATCACCGTGATCACGGCCGCCTCGACCATGCAGGCCGCCGGAGGCATCGACTGGATGGTGTCCGTCGCGGCGAAGGTCATCCGCAAACGCCCCAAGTCGGTGGTGTTCCTCGCCCCCGCGATGTCGTTCCTGTTCACGGTCGGCGCGGGAACGGGCAACATCTTCTATCCGCTGCTGCCGGTGATCTACGACGTGTCGTACCAGCAGAAGATCCGTCCGGAGCGGGCGCTGGCGGTCTCGGCCGTGGCCTCGCAGGTCGGCATCCTGTGCTCCCCCGTGTCGGCTGCGACCGCCTCGATGGTGGTGCTGCTCGCGCCGCAGGGCGTGGACCTCGGCGGGCTGCTGCTCATCATGTGGCCGGCCTCCATCGCGGGACTCCTCGTCGCGGCGCTCGTGATGATGCGCCACGGCAAGGACCTGGAGGACGACCCGGAGTACCAGAAGCGCCTGGCGGACGGGCAGATCAAGCCGCCGGTCGTCGACGCGCACGAGAAGACGCTGCCGAAGACCGCGGTGCTCTCCGCATCGCTGTTCCTCGCGGGCGTCGCGGTGATCGTGTTCTTCGGCCTGTTCGAGAATCTGCGACCGGTGATCGGCACCGATGACGGCGGCGACCCCGTGCGTCTGAGCGTGACCGTCATCATCGAGGTCACCATGGGCATCATCGCCGCCCTCATCTTCGTGTTCTGCAAGGTGAAGGCGGCCGACGTGCCCAAGCAGCCCACGTTCCCCGCCGGCATCGTCGGCGCCATCGCCCTGTTCGGCATCGCGTGGCTGGCGAACACCTTCGTCGCCGCGAACCAGACGCTCATCGTCGACGGACTCGGCTCCGTGGTGTCGGGGTCGTCGGCGTTCCTGGGCGCGCTGCTGTTCGCGCTGGCGCTGTTCGCGGTCGCGATGCTCACCACGAGCCAGTCGAGCGCGACGAACGCGATCGTGCCGATCGGCATCACGATCGGGCTGCCCGCCCCGCTGCTGGTGGGCCTGTGGCCGGCGACCATGGGCATCTACACGCTGCCCGCCAACGGCAGTCAGGTCGCCACGGTCGCGTTCGACCAGACCGGCACGACCAAGATGGGCAAGTTCGTGGTCGACCACTCGTTCCAGCTGCCGAACCTGGTCTACGTCGGCACTGCGATCGTGGTCGGCGTCGCCCTGTCGTTCCTGTTCGCGTGACATGACCGCGGTGGGGTGACATGACCGACGTCGTCGACCGGTCGGCGCTGCGCCAGTTCCTGCTCGGGCTGGCGCAGGGGATGAACGCCTCGGCGGAGTCGGTCGACCGCATCCGCGACACGATCGCCGAGGTGGCGCGCGCGTCCGGCGGCGACGACACCGACTTCGTGGTGCTGCCGACGATCATCATCGTGGAGACGGGCGACGAGGAGGAGGAGCGCGTCGCCATCCGTTCCGCGACCAACGCGTCGTTCCGCTTCGACCAGATCGCGGCACTGTACGAGCTGATCGCGCAGGCCCGCACCGGCGCGGTCGCGCCGCGCGACGGGATCCGGCGGCTCAACGAGATCGGCGCGATGCGACCGCGCCTCGGCTGGTTCACGCGCACGCTCGGGCACGCGATCCTCACCACCGGGCTCGCCCTGCTGCTCGCCCCCACCTGGCAGGGGGCGACCGTCGCGTTCGTGCTCGGCTTCGGGATCGGGCTGCTCAAGCTCGTGCGCTCGCCCACGCTGCAGCTCATCATGCCGATCGCGGCGGCGTTCGTGTGCGCGACCGCGGTGTTCCTGCTCGCGGAGGCCGTGGAGGTCGGCGACCCGATCCGCGTGCTGATCGCCCCGCTGGTCACGTTCCTTCCGGGCGGGGTGCTGACCACCGCGACGGTCGAGCTCGCCGCCGGCCAGATGATCTCCGGGGCGTCGCGGCTGGTCTACGGGTTCGTGCAGCTCGCACTGCTGGCGTTCGGCATCCTCGCCGCGGGTGCCGTGGTGGGGGTGTCGTCCGACTCGTACGAGCCGCTCGACGCCTCCTCGTTCCTGCCGTGGTGGGTGCCGCTGCTGGGGATCCTCGTGTTCGCGCTGGGCAACTACCTCCATTTCTCGGCGCCGCCGTCGACCTTCGGATGGGTGCTGCTCGCGCTCGTGGTCGCCTATGTGGGCCAGTGGGCGGGCACCGAGTTCATCGACCCGGCGGTCGGCGGTTTCGTCGGCGCGCTCGCGGTGACCCCGGTGGTGTTCTGGATCGCGGGGCTGCGGCACGGGGCGCCGTCGCAGCTGACGTTCCTGCCGGCGTTCTGGCTGCTCGTGCCGGGGGCGGCCGGACTGGTCGGACTGACCGAGGCGTTCGCGACCGACAACGGCCTGGCCGACTTCGCCGCCGCCCTCGTGTCGGTCATGTCGATCGCGCTGGGCGTGCTGATCGGCACGGCCCTGTACCGCGTGGTGCACCACGGCGCCGAGGAGTTCGTGCAGTTCGCGGTGGCTCCGCCGCCCGCTCCCGACGACACCCCCGCCCCCACGCTGTGGCAGCGGCTCGCGCACCCGCTGCGACGTGTGGCGCGCCGCGTCGGGAGGGCCGAGCGGACTCCGCCGCGCCCGGATCAGCGATAGCCCTCGCGGCGATGTCCGGCGGCGGGAGAAGGGGTGAGCCCCGCGCCGCGCGAGGGCGACGCGGGGCTCTCGCGTCAGAGGCTCGCGAGGATGTCCTTCATCTCCGCGATCTCGGCCGTCTGGGCGTCGACGATGTCCTGCGCGAGCGCCACCGCATCGGCGTTCTCGCCGTCCGCGAGCTGCACCTCCGCCATCTCCACCGCGCCCTCGTGGTGCACGATCATCTGCTCCAGGAACAGCCGCGACGCCTCGGGCCCGGTCGCGGCCTCGAGCGCGGCGAGGTCGTCGTCGCTCATCATGCCGTCGCCGTGGTCCATGGCGCCGGCGTCGGCGGCGTCGGCACCCCAGTCGTCGAGCCAGCCCTGCAGCTGCTCGATCTCGGGCCCCTGCGCGGCCGTGATGCGTTCGGCGAGGTCGACCACGCGCGGGTCGACGCCATCCTTCGCGAGCACGATGTCGGACATCTCGACCGCCTGCTGGTGGTGCACGATCATCATCGACGCGAACATCGCATCCGCGTCGTTCGCCCCGGCGGCCGGGGCGTCACTCGGGGAGTGGTCCATGCCGGAGTGGTCGGCGGGGCCCGCGGGCTCGCTCGACGCGCAGCCGGCGAGCGCGAGCGACCCCGCGATCACGAGGGCGGCCGCGGTACGGGTGGTTCGATTCTTCATGGGTCTCTCTTCTCGGTCTTCTCGATCGGATGGGCGAGCGCGGTCGCGGTCGCCCCGGGCGCACGACGGCGCCTCAGGTCCGACTGATGCAGAGCACGTGAAGAGACGGAGGTCGCGGGATCGGCAGGGTGCCGCGCGCGCGGAGGATGACCGTGGCCGCCGGTGCCGCGAGGGCCGGGGACGGCCGGTGGCGCAGGAGCAGGAGGAGCCCGCCGAGCAGGGCCAGCACACACGCGGCG
>NZ_SSDO01000100.1:0-231 GCF_004794395.1 Microbacterium sp. K41
CAACCGCCAGCTCGCCGACGTGGCCGACCGTGCGGGCGCCGCCGTGCAGGAGGCCACCGCCGCCCTGCCGCAGGTGCGCTCCGACATCGCCACGGCCCTCGCCGACCAGGGCCTCACCCCCGAGGAGATCGACCGGGTGCTGGCGCGGCTCGACCCGCTCGGCACCCGCCTGGAGGAGGGCAACGCGCAGGTGCAGGCCGCGGTCGGCAAGGTCGACCAGCTCGCGGCCGG
>NZ_SSDO01000101.1:0-5714 GCF_004794395.1 Microbacterium sp. K41
CGGTGGCGGCGGCGGCCGCGTCGGTCACGGTGCCCGCGACGTCGCCCGCCCACCGCAGCTCCGGGGCCTCGATCGTGCCCGCGTAGCGCTGCCACCACGGCTCGTGCCAGCGCTCGTGCTCGATGTCGTACAGGGGCGACACCTGACTGGCGGACTGGTGGTCGAGCACGTAGGCGCCGGTCAGCCTGCGGGCGAGCCAGGACGCGGGCATGTAGAGGCGGCGGGCGCGCGACCACGCCGCCGGTTCCTCGTCGGCGACCCAGGCGATCTTGGGGCCGCCGGCCTGCGACGTGAGCGTCGAGCCGCCCACGCGGGTGATGTCTTCGTCGCCCAGCTCCGCGGTCATCCGTGCGATCTGCGCGGTGGAGCGGGTGTCGACGCCGTAGAGGATGGCGGGACGGACGGGGTGGTCGTGCTCGTCGGCGAGCAGGATGCAGGGACCCATGCCGCTGACGCCGACCCCGGCCACCTCGGCTTCCGGCACTGCGGCCAGGAGCTCACGGGCCAGGCCGACGAACTCGTCCCACCAGACGTCGCCGTCCATCTCGACCCAGCCGGTGCGGGGGCGGCTCACCTCGTGCGCGCGCGTCGCGGTCGCGAGGATCGTCCCCGCCTCGTCGACGAGCACGCCCTTGCTGCTGGACGTGCCGATGTCGACACCGATGGTGCAGCGCATGGTCCTCCTCGACGCAGGGCGGCCGGTGATCCGACCTTTCGCCATGGTAAGCGAAATCGATTTCAAGCCGCAAGCCGATGCGTGGGCGTTTCCCCGGCAGAGCCCGCCCGTCCGCAGGGGCGTCAGGCGCGGGGCGTGCTCGCGGACTGCACCTCGTTGCGCAGCACCACCGTGCGCGCGGGCTGGGTGTCGCCCTTGATCCGCTCCAGCAGCATGCGCGCCGCCGTGACCCCCATGTGCCGCGCCGGGAGCCGGACGACGGTGACCGCCGTGGGCGAGAGCGTGGTGAAGGGCAGCGATCCGATCACCGCGACCCCGACCGCGGGCGGCGTGAGCCCCCGCTCGGTGAGCACCTGCAGGGCGCCGACCCCGATGAGGTTGTTGCCCGCGACCACCGCATCGGGCGGCTCGGGCAGCGCCAGCAGCTCCTCCATGGCCGCGCGGCCGCCGTCGACCCGGAACGTCGCGAAGCGCACGAGCTCGTCCAGGTCGAGGTCGGGCTCTGCGGCGGAGAGCGCGGAGCGCCAGCCGGCCGCGCGCTCGGCCGCGGTGTCGATGTGTTCGGGCCCGCCGATGTAGGCGATGCGACGGTAGCCCGCGGCGATGAGGTCTTGCGTGGCGGAGGTGCCGGCGGCCCGGTTGGCCATCACCACGCCGTCGATGTCGTACGTGGTGCTGCGGTCGACCGCGACGACGGGTCGCCCGGTGGCGAGGATGCCGCCCAGGTCGCTGTGCTCGTCGGCGGTCGCGATGATGACGCCCGACATGTGCTCGGCGATCGCGATGCGCAGGTACGTGGCCTCCTTCTCCAGCTGGGCGTCGGAGTTGCACAGCACCACCGAGTACCCGGCCTCGGAGGCGACGTCTTCCACGCCGCGCGCCATCTCGGTGAAGTACGGGTTCTCGATGTCGGGGATGACGAGCGCGATGACCTCGGAGCTCTGGGTGCGCAGGGTGCGGGCCGCGCGGTTCGGCGTGAAGTGCAGCTGGGCGGCGGCCTCACGCACCGCGGCCACCTTCTCCTCCGAGACGCTCGTGCCGTTGAACACGCGGGAGACCGTCGCGGGCGAGACGCCCGCGAGCTCCGCGACGTCGTAGATCGTGGCCATGCACCCTCACTGCCTGTCCGGTGACCCCGGACGTGAAGCAACAGTATCGCGCGCTCGCGAGGTCTCTGGTGCATCGATCTGAAATCGATTACATTGGCGGCCATGACGCCTGCCCCCTCCTCTCTGTCCACGCTCGCAGCGCTGCGCACCGTGCAGACCCGGTCCATCTCGCCCGAGAACTTCGACGGCTCGCCGGGCGGCGGCGGCCGCGCCACCGAGGGCACCGGTGCGGCGAGCGCGCGCGACCTCGGCCCCGGCTGGAAGATCTCCCCCAGCGTCGACATCCCGGCCGGAGAGACCTTCGAGCTCGCCGCGATCGACGGTCCGGGCAAGATCACCCACATCTGGATCACCACCCACACCGACAACTGGCGCACCCTGCTGCTGCGCGCGTACTGGGACGGCGCCGCGGAACCCGCGGTCGAGGTGCCCTACGGCGACTTCTTCTGCAACGGATGGGGCGTGTTCGCGCAGGTGAACTCGCAGACCATCGCCGCGAACCCGCACGGCGGCTTCAACTCCTACTGGCCGATGCCGTTCCGCGGCGGCGCCCGGCTCACGCTCGAGAACACGTCGACCGTCGACGTGCGCGTCTACTACCAGGTGACCTACGAGGTCGGGGGCGATCACTCCGACGACGCCTACTTCCACGCGCAGTGGCGGCGCTCGAACCCGCTGGAGGACCGCACCCCGCACGTCCTGCTGGAGGGCATCGAGGGGCAGGGGCAGTACGTCGGCACCTACATCGCGTGGGGCGTGAACTCCAACGGCTGGTGGGGTGAGGGCGAGATCAAGTTCTACCTCGACGACGACACCGACCACCCCACGATCTGCGGCACCGGCACCGAAGACTACTTCGGCGGCGCGTGGAACTTCGACGTCCCCGGCCAGGGCTACACCGCCTTCTCCACGCCGTACCTCGGGATGCCGCAGGTGATCCGGCCCGACGGCCTCTACGTGTCACAGCAGCGCTTCGGCATGTACCGCTGGCACGTGCTCGACCCGATCCACTTCGCCACCGGCATCCCGCGGGTCGACATCCAGGCGCTCGGCTGGCGCAGCGGATGGCGATACCTGCCGCTGCGGGACGACATCGCCTCCACCGCGCTGTTCTACCTCGACCGGCCGACCGCGCGCCGCCCGCGCACACCGAGCGCCGACGACCTGGAGGTGCACCTGGGCAGCGCGGCCGTGCCCGACATCGGCGCCTCCCCGTCGCGCCCGCCGCAGGGCTGACACCGAGCACGACGAAGGGCGCCCGCTTCCCGCGGGCGCCCTTCGGGGCGTTCAGTCGGCGCGCACCACGGTGAACGGGCAGTCGCCCTCCACCACGTCGACCTCCACCTGCTCACCCACGGTGACGGTGCCGTAGCCCGCCGCGCTCACCCACGGCCAGCGGCCCTCGGCGCCGACGTGCAGCTCGCCCGTCCCCTCGTCCACGCGCACGCCGGAGCGCGCCTGCAGCAGCGTCCACCCCGCCATGGCCCTGGCGTAGTGATCGCCGCACTCGATCTCGTTGTAGGGGTTGCGGCGGCGGCCGTCGTGCCGGTCCCACAGTCCTTCGAGCACCGCACGACCCTCCTCCTCCAGCCCCTCGAAGAAGCAGTGCGCCGCGACCTGCCACTCGATGCCCGTCCACACCTCGTCGGCGTAGCGCGTGGGCACCTCGGGTCGTCCGCCCTCGGGCCACGTGCACATCAGCAGCCCGACGTCGTCGGCCGTGTCGGCATAGACGCGGTACGGGTGCGCGAAGTCCGCGAAGCCGTGCCGCAGATTCGAGGCGACCACGTGCCGGAGGGCGCTGCGCACGTGCTCGGGCGGCAGGATCGGCCCGAGCCCGAGCTGATGCGCCCACCACTGCCCGATCACCTGGTCGGACAGCACACCCGTGCGCCACTGGAAGTCCTCCGGGTCGCCCTCGTCGAGCACCTGGATGTAGTGGGTGCCGTCGAACAGCAGCTCGTCGTACCCCGCCGAGCCGGAGCGGAACCTCTCGGCCGCCTCCGCCCCGGCCTCGGTGTCGCCCACCCGCCGCGCGAGCTCCTCGTACGCCCGCAGCGCCGCGAGCCACAGCGTGCCCATGAACGGGTTGACCCCGGCAAGGTCGATGTCGTGCGTGCTGGGCTGGATGCCGCGCAGCACGCCATCACCGTCCGCGTCCCACTTCTCCCGGATGTGCGTGTACAGGCGCACGAGCTGCGGCCAGCGGCGTTCGAGCCACTCCGATCCCGCCCCGCGCTGCACGTCGCGCAGCGACTTGAGGATCGTGGCGAGCATGCCGTCGAGCGCGGGCTCCTCCGGTCCGCCGATGAACTCGTCCGTCATCTGGTGCAGATACGTGGGCACGCGCAAGCGGTGCGGGATCGACCCGTCGGCCGCCTGCATCACGTCGAACTCGGTGTCGCGCATGTTCCGCTCCAGGCTCGGCCACAGCCCGGCGAGCGCAGCCTCGTACTGCCACACGTGCGTGCAGTTGAGCGGGCAGGAGCCGCCGAAGACGCCCGACCACATCCAGGTCGAGTCGCCGAGCGAGCCCTCGTAGCCGTAGAACCGGCCGTCAGCGCCGATGAAGCACGTGGGGCTGCGCACGTACGCGGCCTGGGCGGCCAGGTGCTCGACCTCCTGCGCGTCGAGGCTCGACCCCGCGAGGGTGCCTGTCCACCGGAGCGTGCGCTCGACGAGCTCGTCCCACCGGCGCTCGACCGTGGCCTGCACGTCGAGCGCGTCGAGGTAGCGCCGGCCGTACGCGTTGCCGAGGTAGAAGGTGGACGCTCCCCACTCCGGGTGCGGCGCCCCGAACTGCTCGATGTCGACGAACCGGTTGGGCAGGTGCCACGAGATCGAGAAACGGATCGTGCGCGAGGCGCCGGGGGCGAGGGCGAAGGGCACGCCGACCACCCCGAGCCACGACCGCCCCTGCGGGCTGGCCCCGGTTCCGCCCTGCGGGGCGTTGAGCTGCGGATCGCCGATGGTGGGCGCGAGCGCCAGGCGGGAGCGGCCGTCGTTGCCGGCGCGGGAGCGCAGGAACGCGTCGAGGTGCTCCAGACCGCTGCACCGCGTGAGCACGGCCGCTGTCTCGTCGTCGGCGGCGAGCACGAGCTGCCCGGCCAGGCGGTCGCTCTCGTCCAGGCTCGGGTTGTCCATGACCACGCGCGACCAGCCCCTGCCGCGGCGCAGGCGGTTGACGTTGCCGCCCAGCCCCGGAGTGCTGTCGGCGATGGGCGTGATGCCGTCCCACCCGATCGCGTTGAGCAGCGACCCCGCGAGCGTGCCGTGCACCCCGATCGAGCCGGTGTTGGTGAGCGTGAACTCGAACATCCCGGTCGGGATCGAGCTGAACTCGACGTCGCGCGGGGCCATCGGGTTGAGCACGCGCATGCGCACCTCGACCGGATGCCGCGGATCGGTCAGCTCGACCTCGGCCACCGGGTACGTGCCCCGGAACGCGGCGCTCTCGAACGTGCTGAACCTCTCGGCCGCCGCGGTCATCCACTCGGGCACGAAGCCGTCGGTCGTGAGCGACGCCTGCGGATCCGGGACCGGGGTGCCCTGCACCATCGAGATGACGTTGAGCGGCGGCTCGACCTGCGTGACCCGCAGCCAGAACCCGGTGCCGGGGAGAGCGCCCAGGTGGTTCGGCATGCCCTGCAGCTGCCACTGGCGCAGCGACCCGTCGGCGTTCACCGCGAAGCCGCCGGTGCCGATGCCACCCACGGGCATCGCGAGCGCGGGGGCCTCGGTGTGGGGACGGGACGGGGACAGGCGGTCGGTCATGATTCTCCTCGTGCGGGTCGACGGCCGGGGACGAGCGGCGGCAGCGCCACTCCGGATGCCGCGGCGACCGGCCAGGCCGCGGCGACGGACAGCAGCACGAGCAGGGGTGCCGCGAGCAGCAGCAGCCCGCCGAACCAGGTGAGCCCGAGCCATGC
>NZ_SSDO01000102.1:0-909 GCF_004794395.1 Microbacterium sp. K41
CGCGCCCGCCACCGGGACGGCCCCGAGCTCCGCCGCGATGCGACCGGCGAGGTACGGCGCTGCGAACGACGTGCCGCTCCAGACCGCGAAGCCGCCCCGGTAGTCGTCGGGGTCGAGCGTCTCGCGCACCAGGCCGTCGACGTCGGCCCTGGTCGCCGCCTGAGCACCGCCGACGAACGCGGGCGAGGTGCTGACGACCGCCGCGCCCGGGGCGTACACGTGCACCCAGGGCCCGACGTTGGAGAACAGCGCGACCGAGCGCGACGACGGGTTGAGGGCGCCGACGGCCACGTGCGGGGCGCCCTTGTCGGCGGGCAGCCCGTTGTCGGCTCCCGGCCACGGCCACAGCGACGCCGGGAAGGACGGCCGGTCGATCGCGTCGTTGCCGGCCGAGCACACGACCACGCAGCCGAGCTCGCGCGCCTTCGCCAGCAGTTCGTACAGCGTGCGGCTGAACAGCCCGTCGGTCGGGGTCTCGTGGTAGTAGCTGAGCGACAGGTTGAGCACGTCGATGGGGAAGCCCGTCTTCGGGTCCTCCCGGTGCCGGCGCAGCAGCTCCACCACCTGCGCCACGGTCTCCAGCAGGGTGCTCTCGTCGACCACTCCGAGCGCGCCGGCCACCCGGATCGACAGGATGTCGGCGTCGGGTGCGGTCTGCCGCACGATCCCGGAGATGAACGTGCCGTGCCCGGCCACCGCGTCGATCTCGCCGTCGAGCTGCCCGTACAGGTCGGGGTAGCGTTCGGGGTCGGCGTCGTCGGTGAGCCCGACCGGGACGCCGTCGAGCTCGATGTGCCGCGTGACGATGTCGGACGGCAGCCAGGCGTGCTCGCCGCAGCCCGTGTCGAGCACCGCGACGACCGGGCGTCGTCCGCGCTTCGGCGCTGGAGCGCGCACGGGCGCGGGCCC
>NZ_SSDO01000103.1:0-578 GCF_004794395.1 Microbacterium sp. K41
CGGCCTCGGCGTTCGCGGCGCCCGCGGCGAGGTCGCCCGCACCCGCGGCGAGGGCCGTGGCTCCCGCTGCCGCGGTGGTGGCACCGTCGCTCAGCTTCTGCGAGCCGTCCTCGGCGCTCGCGGCACCCGCGGCGAGGTCCTGCGTCCCGTCGGCGAGGGTCTGCGCGCCGTCGGACAGTTCGGCGGCACCGGCCGCAAGCTTCGCCGACCCGTCTTCCGCGGCGGTGGTGCCGTCGGCGAGCTCCGCGGCGCCGGCGGCGATCTTGCTCGTGGTGGCGAAGAACAGCAGGATCATGGCGGCCAGCAGCAGGCTGAGCACGATCACGGCGATGCGCATGCCGAGGCCGTGCGCGTGGGGTGTTGCACTCGTCATTGAGGACTCCCGGGTGGTGTGTGGCGTCGTTGCCACGGGCGACTGTAGGGCCCCGGTGCCTCGCCGCACCGGAATTGCCGGACGATACCAAGTCCCAGCGCACGCGGGACTCAGTTTCTTGTGGCGGATGCACAAAGCGGCGTCCGCGCCCCCACCCCGCGAACGCCGCCCCGCGCCGTCGCCGCTAGCCCGGCAGGGAGGCGCC
>NZ_SSDO01000104.1:0-263 GCF_004794395.1 Microbacterium sp. K41
CGGTGCTCGCGAGCGCCTGGGGTCTGGCGGCCGCGTCGATCCTGCTGGCGTGGCGGTTCGAGCTCCCGGCGGCCCCCGTCGCCGGCACCTTCCTCTCTCCGGCCCCGCCGGCCGCGCAGGCCCGGTTCGACGACATCGGCCTCACGGTCGCGGCGGTGTACGCGCCCCTCGCCGCGGTGCTCCTGGTGCGTCGTCCGCAGCCGGTCGCCGTGCTGCTCGCGGTGCACGCCGTGGGCTCGGGGCTCGCCGCGTTCGGCGTGCAG
>NZ_SSDO01000011.1:0-1158 GCF_004794395.1 Microbacterium sp. K41
CCGCTGCGCCGCATCGCCTCGAGCCTGTCGCGTCGGCTCGCCGCCGTGCAGGCGGAGGCGGCCCGCCGCGCGGGGGCCGAGCCGGTCGATCTGCGCCGCGCCGTGGGGCCGCTGTTCTTCGACGAGCCGGAGGCGATGTTCAGCCTCGACCGGTTTCACCCGAGCCCGCTCGGCTACCGGCGCACCGCGGAGGCGCTGCTCCCCGCCGTGCAGCGGGCGACCGTCGTCGCGCTCAGCTCGCGTCGGCCTGCCCCGCGCTGAACGACGCCGCCCATTCGGCGACGCGGCGCGCGCTCTCCTCGTCCGAGAGGTCTTCGACCCTGGTCATGATCGACCATCGCACGCCGAAGGGGTCGCGGATGCTGGCGAAGCGGTCGCCCGACACGAAGTGCATCGCGGGCTCGCGCACGGTGGCACCGGCGGCCACGGCGCGCTCGACCACGGCATCGACGTCGGGCACGTAGAGGCCGAGGGAATAGCAGGCGTCGTCGCCGGCGGGCGGCGGCACGAGGTGGTAGTCGGGACTGGGCTCGCCCAGTTGCAGTCGACCGGTGCCGAAGTCGAGGTCGGCGTGGGCCACGACGTCGCCGAACTCGGTCACGTCGATCACGCGGGCTCCGAACACGTCGCGGTAGAACGCGAGCGCACCGGCGGCGTCGGGGATCGCGAGGAACGGGGTGAGCGAGGTCACGCCGTGCGGGCGGCCGTCGGTCGTGTGCGCACCGGTCACGCCGGTGACGGGCAGGTCTGCGGGTGTCTGATCGGTCATGTCGCCACGGTAGATCGTGCGGCGCGCCGGGCGCTTGAAGATGCGCGACACGGGCGCCACGGCGTCGCGTCGGCGGTGCCCCCTACGCTGAGCGCATGGTGAATCCGACCAGGGGTGTGCTGTATCCCGCGCGATTGCCGCAGTTCCACCGCCTGCCCGCTCCGCCCGAGGTCCGGCACCTCGTGGCGTGGTTCTGGATCCCGGAGTGGGACATCGAGCCCGGACGCTCCTCCCGGCAGGAGGTGGTGTCGTATCCGGCGCTCAACCTCGTGGTCGAGCCCGACGCCGTGACGCTGTCCGGCGCGACCACCCGCCTGTTCCACCGCGACCTGAGCGGGCGCGGCTGGGCCGTCGGCGCCCTCCTGCGTCCGGCCGCGGTGCCCGCGCTC
>NZ_SSDO01000105.1:0-7203 GCF_004794395.1 Microbacterium sp. K41
CGCCCGACGCGGTGGTCGCCGGGCTCCGCGGCCTCCGCCCCGAGACGTGCGACCCGGCCGCCGTGCGGGCCGCGTGGCAGGAGTTCCCCGACGGCGCCGCCCTGCGCCTCGGCAGGGTCCACGACGTGGCGTTCGCGAAGGACGACATCGTGTTCGCGCCGCGCACGCGTCTGCCCGGTCACCCCAACGCCATGACCCTGACCGCCACCGCCGCGGACGGCGCCGTGGTGGCCGAGGACACCTACTACTCCATCGGCGGCGGGTTCATCCGGCGCGACGGCGAAGCGGCGAAGATCTCGACGGGCGCGTTCCCCTACCCGTACGCCGATGCCGCGTCGCTCCTGGCGCTGTGCGACGAGGAGGGCCTGTCGATCGCGGAGGTCGCGCGCCGCAACGAGATGGCGCTGCGCAGCGAAGCGGAGGTGGCGGCCGGGCTCGACGCCATCTGGGATGCGATGTCGGGGTGCGTCGATGCGGGGCTGCACGCCGACGGTGTGCTGCCGGGGATCCTCAAGGTCAAGCGACGGGCGGGCACGATCCGCGGCCAGCTCGAGGCGGTCGAGGCCGAGGGGCACCGCGAGCTCCCGGGCGAGTGGCTCGGGGCGTTCGCGCTCGCGGTGAACGAGGAGAACGCGGCGGGCGGCCGCGTCGTGACGGCACCGACGAACGGCGCCGCGGGGATCCTTCCGGCCGTGGCGATGTACTGGTGGCGGTTCCTGGCGGACTCCGGTCTCGGCGCCGGCAACGCCGTCACCCCGTACGGCGAGCTCGTCGGCAGCGCGCTGCTGGGCTTCGAGGGCACGCCGCCGCCGGTCACCGCGGCCGAGGAACGCGAAGACCCGGCGGTCGCCGAGGCCAACCGCCGCCGCGGCATCCGTCGCTTCCTGCTCACCGCGACCGCGCTCGGCTCGCTGTTCAAGGCCAATGCCTCCATCTCCGGCGCGGAGGGCGGGTGCCAGGCCGAGGTCGGCTCCGCGTGCGCGATGGCCGCCGGCGGGCTCACGGCTGTGATGGGCGGCACGAACCGGCAGATCGAGAACGCGGCCGAGATCGCCATGGAGCACCACCTCGGCCTCACGTGCGACCCGATCGGCGGGCTGGTGCAGATCCCGTGCATCGAACGGAACGCGATCGCCGCCTCGACCGCGGTGACCGCGGCCCGCCTCGCCCTGCGCGGTGACGGCAGCCACTACGTGTCGCTCGATGCCGTGGTCGAGACCATGCGGCAGACGGGGGCGGACATGTCGACCAAGTACAAGGAGACGAGCGAGGGTGGTCTCGCGGTCAACGTCATCGAGTGCTGAGCGGGCGGGTGTCGGAGCCGGTCGATAGCCTCGGAGCGGACGTCGACGCGCGGCCTGTCGGACCCGGCGGATACCCTCGTGGCGGGGCCGGAGAGCGGGAGGGTGCGGATGGACTCGTTCTGGGAGCCGACGTCCACACGGCGAAGGCAGCAGCCGGTCGTCTCGGTCCGGGCGTCCTCGGATGCCCCGCCCATCGATGGCCGCTGGCCCACGAGCATTCCCGCGGTGGCGCAAGTGCTGCGGGAGGGCATCGACCTCGACCCCGGTGTGACCTTCCTCGTCGGTGAGAACGGCAGCGGCAAGTCCACCCTGGTGGAGGGCATCGCGATCGCGTACGGCCTGTCGCCCGAGGGCGGCTCGCGGCAGGCGCGACACCGCACCAGGGCGACCGAGTCCGAGCTGTCGAGCTGGTTGCGGCTGCAGCGCGGTATCGGCGCCGATCGCTGGGGCTTCTTCCTCCGCGCCGAGACGATGCACTCCTTCTACACCTACCTGGAGGAGAACCCGTCGACGAGCGGCGCCGAGGTGTCGTTCCACGAGATGAGTCACGGCGAGTCGTTCCTGGCCGTGCTCGAGAGCCGGTTCGACGATCCCGGGTTCTACTGCCTGGACGAGCCGGAGGCCGCGCTGTCGTTCACGTCGACGCTGTCGCTGATGGCCGTGCTGCGGCGCATCGCCGACGAGGGAGGCCAGGTGCTGTGCGCGACGCACTCCCCGGTCCTCGCCGCTCTTCCGGGAGTGACGATCCTGGAGGTGGGGGAGTGGGGTCTGCGCCCGGCGGCCTGGGAAGACCTGGAGCTCGTGCGGCACTGGCGCTCGTTCCTCGGCGAGCCCGGCCGGTACCTGCGACACCTGCTGGACTGAGCCGCGTCCGGCGGGAGGCCGCCGTCGTGCGGGTCGTAGGCTGACGGGCATGACCGAGCACACCGCACCCCGCCGACGCGGTCGCCCGCGCGGGGGGACGGACTCGCGCGAGCGCATCCTGGCGGCCGCGGTCGACGAGTTCGGCGAGCAGGGGTACGACGGCTCGACGGTCCGCTCGATCGCGGGGCGCGCCGGGGTGGACTCGGCACTCGTGCACCACTACTTCGGCACCAAGGCCGACCTCTTCGCGGAGGCGGTCGGGATCCCGCTGCGACCCGACATCGACGTGCCCGGCATCGTCGCGGGGCCGCGGGACGAGGTGGGCGAGCGGCTGGTGCGCTACGTGCTGGAGGCGTTCGAGCGCCCCGAGGTGCGGCGCCGCGGTGTCATGCTCATCCGCACGGCGCTCGGCAGCCGCGTCACCTCGCCGCTGCTCGCGGGCTTCCTGTCGCGCGAGCTGATCGGGCGCATCGCGAAGCTGCTGGCCGTTCCCGATGCGGAGCTGCGCGCGACGCTGGTGGCCTCGCAGATCGCGGGACTGATCGTGACGCGCTACGTCCTGGCGCTCGGGCCCCTCGCGGCGGCGGACATCGGCGACCTCGTGCACCGCGTCGGTCCCACGGTGCAGCGGTACCTGTTCGACTGAGACCGCGGCTCCTCGCCGTTGACCGTGGGGGCACGGCGGGCGCATAATTCATCGCATGATGAATAACGCGGCGGTCGCCATCGCGCAGCTCCGGGTGCGACGGGGAAAGGTGCGGGTGTTCGACGGCGTCGACCTCACCATCCCGCGCGGACAGGTCACCGGACTGCTGGGTCCCTCCGGCTGCGGCAAGACCACCCTCATGCGCTCGATCGTGGGAGTCCAGCGCGTCGAATCGGGCGACGTGACCGTGCTGGACGAGCCGGGCGGATCGCGACAGCTCCGGAACCGGGTGGCCTACGGCACCCAGGGTGCGGCGGTGTACGGCGACCTCACAGTGCGGCAGAACCTCGTCTACGTCGCCGCGCTGCTCGGGGCGCCCCGCGGCGATGTGGAGCGCGTGATCGACGAGGTCGGGTTGCGGGGCCAGGCGGGCCAGCTGGTCGAGTCGCTCAGCGGCGGGCAGTCCACGCGGGTCTCCCTCGCGATGGCCCTCGTCGGCGCGCCGGAGCTGATCGTGCTGGACGAGCCGACCGTCGGCCTCGACCCCGTGCTGCGCGCCGAGTTGTGGACCCTGTTCCGCGGCCTGGCCGACCGCGGCGTGACCCTGATCGTCTCCAGCCACGTGATGGACGAGGCGCTGCGCTGCGATCGGCTGCTGCTGATGCGCGACGGGCGGATCATCGCCGACACGACGCCCGCGTCGCTGCTGGCCGACACGGGCGCCGCGGATCCGGAGGCGGCCTTCCTCACGCTGATCGAACGGGACCGTGCGGCAGAGCACATCACGCGCCGATCCCGACGCGGTGCCCGGGAGCACGGAGAGGAGCAGGGGGAATGAACGGCCGCCGCATGTTCGCGACCGCGGCCCGCGTGCTGACGCAGCTGCGGCACGACCCCCGCTCGATCGCGCTGATGCTCGTCGCCCCCAGCCTGCTGGTCGGACTGTTCGCCTGGCTGTTCGCGGAGCAGGAGGGCGTGTTCGACCAGTTCGGCGGGGCGATCCTGGCACTGTTCCCGTTCATCGTGATGTTCCTCATCACCTCGATCACCACGCTGCGCGAGCGCCGCTCCGGCACCCTCGAACGGCTCATGACCACCCCGCTCGGCAAGGCCGACTTCATCCTCGGGTATGCCCTGGCCTTCGGGCTCATGGCACTGCTGCAGGCGGTGATCACGGTGTCGTTCGCGGTGGGGGTGTGCGGGCTCGACGTGGAGGGCGAGCTGTGGCAGCTGGGCCTGGTCGCGGTGGTCGACGCCCTGCTCGGCACCGCGCTCGGGCTGCTCGCGAGTGCGTTCGCGCAGACGGAGTTCCAGGCGGTGCAGTTCATGCCGGTGCTGGTGTTCCCGCAGATCATCCTCGGCGGGCTATTCATGCCGCGCGACCAGATGCCCGACGTTCTGCACACGATCTCGGACTGGCTGCCGCTCAGCTACGCGATCGACACGATCAACGCGGTCGCCGCGGGCGACGGCGGGTGGGACGTGTACCGCCCGCTGCTCGTGGTGGTCGCGTTCTGCGTCGGTGCGCTCGTGCTCGCGTCGCTCACGCTGCGGCGTCGCACGGCCTGACCAGGCGGCCTCCGCTCAGCGCGGCGTGCGGTTCTTCGTGTGTCGGGTGGGGGCGGCCGACCACGGGTCCTCCGGCCAGGGGTGCTTGGGGTAGCGTCCGCGCATCTCGGCGCGCACCTGCGCGTACGGCCCCGACCAGAATGACGCGAGATCGTCGGTGACCGCGAGCGGACGCCCGGCGGGGGACAGCAGGTGGAACAGCACGGGCACGCGGTCGTCGACGAGTCGGGGAGTCTCGGCCCAGCCGAAGCACTCCTGCAGCTTCACAGCCACGACGGGGCGCGCGGACGCGTCGTCCGCGTCGGGGTAGCCGATCCGCACGCGCGAGCCGCTGGGCACCTCGAGCCGCTCGGGGACGAGGGCATCGAGGCGCGACGCCTCGGGCCAGGGGAGCAGCCGGCGCAACGGCGAGGCCAGGTCGATCCGTGCCGCGGGTGTGCCGGCGGCGAGGGCGTCGAGCTCGGGCCCGAGCCACGCGTCGAGGGTCGCGAGCAGGCCGGCATCCGACACGTCGGGCCACGGGTCGCCGAGCTCGCGCCGCACCAGCGACAGACGACGACGCAGGGTGTCGGCCGCCTCCGACCACGCGAACACGCCGAGCCCGTCGCGTTGCAGCGCCCGGCGAACGGCATCTCTGCCCTCGTCGGCGGAGGCACGCACCGGCACCGAAGCTCGCAGGATCGCGCCGATGCGGCGCTCGCGCCTGGCCTGCACGCGTCCGTTCGTGAACGCGGCCTCGACCCGGTCGGTCATCAGGTGCTGTGCGGCCCGCTCCATCTGCGCCTCGGACAGCGCAGCGGCGGCACGGATGATCGCTCCCGACCCTGCCGCCGCACGCCCCGCGGCGCGCGTGACGTCGGCGACCGCGATCCACTCCGACGCCGCGAGCGGTCCGCGCATCCCCGCCCTGGTGCCGGACGCGAGCAGGAACGTCGCCCCGTCCGCCGTGCGCTCGACCCGCTGCGCGATCCGCTCGGGGAAGGCGAGGGCGATCACGAGACCCGTGCCGTCGAGACCGGAGCGGACGCCCGGCGTCGCGGGGACCAGTCGTCGGAGGCGATCCGCGTCGGTGCGCCACCGGGCGTCGGGAGTGCGTCCGCTGCGGAGAGCGACGAGCGCCTGCGCCGCGTCGGCATCGGCGATGCGCACGTCGCCGCTCAGCAGGGCGACGACATCGGCCGCCAGCGCCGCACCCACGAGCGGACTGCCGTCGCGGAGCGCGCGGGCGAGCCGCGGGTCGGTCGGGATCCGCGCCAGGTCACGGCCCTCGACGGTGGCGCGTCCTTCGTCGTCGATCGCGCCGAGTGCGCCCAGCACCGTCAGTGCGTCCGCCAGGCTGTCGGCCGGCGGTGGGTCGATCAGGCGCAGTCCCGCGCCGCCGGGAGCACCCCAGCACGCGAGCAGCAGTGCGGCATCCGTCAGATCGGCCACCGCGATCTCGGGGGCGGGGCGGGCGGGTGCCGCGGCGTAGGTGCGTTCGTCGACGCAGCGCACCACGATGCCGGGTCCCTGACGCGTGGCGCGGCCGGCGCGCTGCACGCACGAGGAGCGGGGTGCGGCGGTCGTGACGAGTCCCGTCATCCCGCGGGCGGCGTCGCGCTGCGGCTGTCGCGCCAGGCAGCTGTCCACCACCAGGCGCACCCCCGGCACGGTGAGCGACGATTCGGCGAGCGACGTCGTGACGATGATGCGCGGCGGGTCGGAGGCGCGCCTCCCGCGGACCACGGCGTCCTGCGCGGCGGCGGGGAGCTGACCGTGCAGCTCGCGCACGTCGTACGACCCGTCGGCGTCACGGACGCGGCGGGCGATCTCCGCCACCTCGCGAGCTCCCGGTGCGAAGACCAGCACGTCGGCGGTCGGATCGTCGCGGGTCAGGTCGCGCGCGGCGGAGACGGTGGTGCGGGCGACGTGATCCAGGAACCCCCACGTCACCCCGCGCTCGTCGAGCCGCGGGCCGGGGCTCGGCGCCCACCGCTCGGTGAGCGGAAAGGCGGGCACCGCGTGCTCGACGACGGCAGCCGGACGCTCGTCTGTGCCGATGACGCCGGCGATGCGGGCGGCGTCGAGGGTCGCGGACATCGCGACGAGCGTCAGGTCGTCGCGCAGCTGCCGCACCTCCGACAGCAGCCCGATCAGCAGGTCGGTCTCGAGAGCTCGCTCGTGCACCTCGTCGATGATCACGGCGTCAACGCCGTCCAGGCCCGGGTCGTCGAGCAGCCGCCGCAGCAGCACCCCGGCCGTGACGAATTCGACCCGGGTCGACGGTCCGACGGAGCGCTCGCCGCGCACGGTGAATCCCACGCGCTCGCCCAGGGTGGAGCCGTCGAGCTGCGCGAGTCGTCGGGCCGCTGCGCGTGCAGCCACGCGGCGGGGTTGTGTCACGATCACGCGGCCGGGAACGCGAGAGGCGAGCAGGGGCGGGACGAGTGTGGTCTTGCCGGTGCCGGGCGGAGCGCTCACCACGACCGCATGGTCGACGTCGAGGGCCGCAGCGACGCCGGGGACGGCGGCCGCGAACGAGAGCCCAGCGCCGATCGCGGCGAGGTCGAAGGCGGCGGACGTCATCGCCCCAGTCTGCCGGTTCACGACGTGTCCCCTCCTGCGCCGCCGGCCTCCGATCCGGTCCTCAGCCCACCCGAGGCTCGGGAATCGAGGAGTCGTGTACGTCGCCGGACGCAGAAAGCGGATGCCGCGACCCGGTGGGCCGCGGCATCCGCTGTCTTGTCGCGCCTATTCCGCGGTGGCAATCGCGCCTACTCCGCGGCGGCTGCCGGGGGCGCGGGGGGCGGCGGTGTGGTCGGGGCGGGCGTACGCGGCGCC
>NZ_SSDO01000106.1:0-1408 GCF_004794395.1 Microbacterium sp. K41
CGCCCCGGTCGCCCCGATCGCCCTCGCGGCCGGGACGCTGCAGCGGCTGCCCGCCGCCGTCGCCCGTCCCGCCTACGACCGGGCCCGCGTGCGACCCGGCATCGTGCACCTCGGCGTCGGCAACTTCCACCGCGCGCACGAGGCCATGTTCGTCGACCGGCTCCTGGCCGCGGGAGACGCGGACTGGGGCATCTCCGGCGTCGGCCTGCTGCCCCACGACGCCGCCATGCGCGACGCCCTCGCCGCGCAGGACGGGCTGTACACGCTCGTGACCGTGACGCCCGACGGCACGGAGTCGGCCCGCGTGATCGGTGCGCTCACGGAGTATCTCTTCGCGCCCGACGACCCCGAGGCCGTCCAGGCGCGCCTGAGCGACCCCGCCACGCGCATCGTCTCGCTCACGATCACCGAGGGCGGCTACGGGATCGACGAGCGCACCGGCGCCTTCGTGCCGCAGGACGCCGGGACCCTCGCCGACCTCGACGACGCCGCGCACGGGCGCGGTACCCCGCCCCGGAGCGCTCTCGGACACCTCGCCGCCGCCCTCGCCCGCCGCCGCGCGGCCGGGATCGCGCCGTTCACCGTCCTGTCGTGCGACAACATCCCCGGCAACGGCGGCGTCGCCCGCACGGCTCTCAGCGGCTTCGCCGACCGGCTCGACCCGGAACTCGGGGCCTGGATCCACACGAACGTGGCGTTCCCCCATTCGATGGTCGACCGCATCACCCCGGTGACCACCGACGAGACCCGCGCGCTCGTCCGGGAGCGCTTCGGCGTGGACGACCGGTGGCCGGTGCGCTCCGAGGACTTCGTGCAGTGGGTGCTCGAGGACCGTTTCCCGCTCGGCCGCCCGGCGTTCGACACGGTCGGCGTGCAGCTCGTCGACGACGTCGAGCCGTACGAGCTCATGAAGCTCCGGCTGCTGAACGCCTCACACCAGGCGATGAGCTACCTCGGCATCCTCGCCGGGGCGACCATGGTGCACGAGGTGTGCGCGGACCCGCTCTTCCGCACCTTCCTGCGCGGGTACATGCAGCAGGAGGCCGTTCCCACCCTGCGTCCCGTACCGGGCATCGACCTCGACGCGTACGGGGAGCAGCTGCTCGCCCGGTTCGGCAGCACGGCCGTGCGCGACACCCTCGCCCGGCAGGTCGTGGACGGCTCCGACCGCATCCCCACCTTCCTGCTCCCGGTCGTGCGGGAGCGGCTCGCCACGGGCGGCTCGATCGCGCACGCCGTGCTCGTGCTCGCGGCCTGGAGCGTCTTCCTCGAGGGTGTCGCGGAAGACGGGACGCCGACCCCGGTGTCCGACCGCCGGCTCGCCCTGCTGCGCGCGGCGGTGGCCGCCGAGGCCGCGGAACCCGGCGCGTTCCTGGACTGCACGGAGGTCTTCGGCGATCTGGGGCGC
>NZ_SSDO01000107.1:0-2539 GCF_004794395.1 Microbacterium sp. K41
GGGAGGATGCGCCCGGCGGCCTCGTCGGGTCCGAGCACCTCGGGCAGCAGCGGCGCCCAGTCGCGCTCGCCCACCGCCTCGTCGAGGATGTCGGTGCGCCACCGTCCCGTCGCGGCGGAGTAGTAGCCGGTGCCCGAGGCGTCGGAGCGGTCGGTCACGCGGCGCCCGGTGAGGCGGTACGTGAGCCAGTCGTGCGGCACGGAGAGGTGACGCGCGCGGGCGAGGGTCTCCGGCTCGGTCTCGGCCAGCAGCGCGAGCTTCGACACGGTGATGGCCGCCGACGGCACGATCCCGATCTGCTGCGCCCACCAGGCGGCGGGGTGACGCGCGAGCAGCGCCGCGGCCTGCGGGGCGGAGGTGGTGTCGTTCCACAGTCGCGCGGGGCGCAGGACGCGTCCGTCGGCATCCGACACGACGAGGCCGTGGCACTGCGCACCGACGCCGACCGCGACGATCCGCACGTCGGCGCCGCGGCGGGCCTCGGCCATCGCGGCGACCAGGGCCGCCCACCACGCCTCGGGGTCCTGCTCGCTGACGGGCGGGTGGGTCACGGGGTGGGGGGCGCGCCCGGTGGCGACGAGCGCCCCGGTGGCGGCGTCGCGCAGCTCGACCGTGCACGACTGGGTGGAGCTGTCGACTCCGGCGACCACGTCGATCATCGCGCGACCTTCTCGAACGGGGGGACGGTGAGGCGGGAGGGGTCGGCGGGGAGGTCTTCGAGGCGTCCGACGGCGCCCGCGGGGTGCGTGGTCATGAACTCCGCCCACGTGTAGCCGCGACCGCGCATGAGCACCTCGGCGAGCGCGTCGCCCCACGCGGACTGCGCGATCGTGATGCCGGTGGCCACGATGCCGCCGATGTCGGCCGAGGGCTGCACGGCCACGGCGACGCTGTGGTCGGCGAGCCGCGCGAGGGGGGTGTCGTGGCTGCGGGTGAGGGCGATCACGCGGGCGCCGCGGCCGCGGGCGATGCGGGCGAGCTGCACGACCTCGTCGGAGGCGCCGCCGTTGGAGATCAGCAGCACGAGGTCGTCGGCGGTGATGGCGCCGGAGGCCCCGTGCAGCCCGTCCATCGGGGAGAACGGCAGCGACGGCGTACCGGTGACGGACAGGATGTGCGCCATGCGCCGGGCGACCGTGCCGGAGGTGCCCGAGCCGCCGATGAACAGCTTGCCCGTGGCGGACAGGATCATCGAGGCCGCGGTGACCAGGGTGCCGTCGATCGTGTCGATCAGTGCGCGCACGGCCTCGGCCTCGGCCTGGAGCCGCCCGCGCGCTACCGCCAGGATGTCGTCATCGACGTTCAACACGTTCTCCCTCGATCGCGCCTCGCACATGCTGCGCTCATCTGTGATGCTTGGATGTACGTTTGAGCATAGGAACCGTCGCAAGCCGGAGGAAAGGCAGCCGTCACATATGTCACAGTTTCGTGATTTCAACGCTCAAATGAGCGATGCGACGAAGAGCGTGGATCAGGATCGCGCCCTCATGGCGGCCGTCGCCCGGGCGCACTACCTGGAGGACCGCTCCCGCGTCGACATCTCCGACGCCCTCGGCATCTCGCGCTTCAAGGTCGCCCGCCTGCTCAGCCGCGCCAAGGAGGAGGGCATCGTCACGATCGAGATCCACGACTGGGGTCTCCCCGACGTGGAGCTGAGCCAGCGCCTGCAGGACAAGCTCGGCCTGGAGCGCTGCCTCGTCGTGCGCTCACACGGAGACGACGATGACGTGCGCCGCCAGATCGGCGCCGCCGCCGCCCGCGCGCTCAGCGAGACGCTGCAGGAGGACGAGGTGCTCGGCGTCACCTGGGGCCGCACGCTCACCGCCACCGCGAGCCAGTTCGCGCACCTGCCGCGCCTGTCGATCGTGCAGCTCACCGGTGTCGTGGCGGGCGACCTCGCCTCCTCCCCGATCGAGGTGGTGCGACAGACCTCGCGTCGCGCGGGAGGCGCGGTGTACCCGATCTTCTCGCCGCTCATCGTGGACGACCGCGAGACCGCGATGAGCCTGCGCCGGCACCCCGACATCCGCTCGGCGATCGACCTTTTCCCCTCGGTCACCACGGCGCTGCTGTCGGTCGGAGCATGGGACCCGCCCGTGTCGCAGGTGCGCGACGTGCTGCCCATCGACGACCTCGCCAACGCGCTCAGCAAGGGGTGCGTCGCCGACATCGCCGGCATCCTCATCCGCAGCGACGGGACCCCCGTCGACACGGAGTTCCAGGACCGCTGCATCAACATCTCGTACGAGCAGCTCCAGAAAGTGCCGCGCGTGGTCGCCGTCGCGGGAGGAGCAGCGAAGGCCGACGCGATCCGCACCGTGTCGCGGGTGGGACTGATCAGCGAACTGTTCACCGACCACGCCCTCGCCCAGGCCGTGCTGGCGGACGACGAGTGATGCGGATCGCCGGATCGCTGTGGTCCGTGGCCCCGGACGACCGCCTCGACACCGCGCTGCGACTGCGCGACGCGGGCCTGAGCCGGCTGCACTGGGACACCACCGACGGACGGTTCGCCGCGGCCGGGGGCTTCACGCCGGAC
>NZ_SSDO01000108.1:0-9586 GCF_004794395.1 Microbacterium sp. K41
CGGTCGATCGCGTCGGCGACGCCTCGCAGCAGGCGGGCGCGCTCGGCCACCGTCATGCGACCCCACGGTCCGTCGAACGCGGCACGGGCGGCAGCCACGGCACGGTCGACCTGCTCGGCCCCGGCCTCGTGCACCTCGGCGATCAGCGTGCCGTCGATCGGGCTGATCTTGGCGAAGGAGCCGATGCCCTCGACGCGCTCGCCGGCGATCAGGTTGTGGATCGCGCGGGGCGCCCGGCCCTGCTCGGCGGCAGGGCGGGGAGGCGTCATCGTCTCGGAAGGCATGCGCTCAGGCTAGGAACGTCGAAGGGATGCCGACAAATACTCTCTTGATGCACTGCCATGCCCCCACGGCTATAGTCCCGCTCATGGTCACCGATCGACTGCTCGACGGCCGGGTCAAGATCCGGCACCTCGTCCTCATCACCGCCATCGCCGACGAGGGCACGCTCGTGCGCGCGGCCGAGTCGCTGCACATCACCCAGCCCGTCGTCACGCGCGGACTGCGCGAGGTGGAGGAGGTGCTCGGGGTCGCACTGTTCGAGCGCCTGCCGCGCGGGGTCAGACCGACGCCGTACGGGCACGCGTTCATCGAGCGGGCCCGGTCCGTGCTCGCCGAGCTGCGGGCGGCGGGGGAGGAGGTGCGGCTGCTGCAGTCCGGGCAGCTGGGCACGGTCACGGTCGGCACGCACCTGGCCGGGTCGAACCTGCTGCTGCCGCGGGCGATCGCGGGGCTGAAGGCCGAGCATCCCCGGCTCACGGTGGTGGTGCGCGAGGGCACGCCCGACACCCTGCAGCAGCTGCTGCTCGCGGGCGACCTCGACCTCACGGTGGGGCGGCTGTCGCCCACGGTGCCGGTGCGACTGGAGCAGGAGCGGCTGCACCTCGAGCCGATCCGCCTGGTCGCGCGGGCCGGGCACCCGGTGCTCGGTGGTGCCAAGGCGCATTCGCTCGCGGAGCTCATCTCCTACCCGTGGATCTTCCCCGTGGCCCAGACCGCCCTGCGCGCGGAGCTGGAGGCGGTGTTCTTCCACGAGGGGCTGCCCCTGCCTCCCGACCGCGTGGAGTGCACGTCGATGCTGACGCTGCGCACGCTGCTGATCTCGACCGACGTGATCGCGGCGCTGCCGATGTTCATCGCGGTCGACGACCGCGAGCTGCGGATCCTGCCCACGCCGCTCAGCTCGATCCGGCGCTCGGTCGGCGTCACGCTGCCCAAGGACCGGGCGCCCTCGCCCGCCGCGACCGCCCTGCTGACGCACCTGCGCGAGGAGGGCGCGCGGCTCGCGGCCCTGGAAAGCGAGTACACGGAGGGGGAGCCGCGACCGCTCGGCTGATATGCCCGTATGGTCATGGCTCTGACCCGTATGGATATTGGACAGCATCGCGGCACCGGGTGAATCTGAGGGGGACGACACGACGTCGTGACGATCCCACCCGATTCAGCCAATGGAGGCGACATGGCCGGCTCTCCCTACGTGCCCGATGCGAAGAAGTACCGTCCGGAGGACTTCGAGCGCGTCGCCGGAGAACCGGCCGATCCCGACCCCTCCACGTGGGGCATGCAGCCCGACGGCACGTTCCTGCCGCCCGCCCACACCCCCTCCGTCCCGCGCGACGTGTTCGTCGACTGGCCCGGTCAGCTCGACTACCGCGATCCGGAGACCTACGCGCTCAACGCGAAGGCCGAGGCGTTCTACCCGATCGTGGTGAACACGAGCCACTCGTGGCAGTGCATCTACGACTGGGACGGGCGGCGGCTGATGCTGCACTACGGCGGCGGCAACCACTGGAAGCTGTACGACATCACCGACCCGCGCGACCTCACGATCGTCGACGAGGAGCAGTGGGGCTGGGGCGACCCCCGCCCGCAGTTCGGCGCGACCACCGTGCAGTGGAACCAGGAGCTCGGCGCGTACATCGCGATCCAGGCGAGCGAGACCCCGCGGTACTTCCTCCAGGGGCGCGTCGCCAACAAGTGGCTCGACGACACGGTCGAGGGGCAGCTGAAGGAGTGGGAGGGCCTGCGGGGCTTCCGCACCTGGCGGATGGACGGCCCGAGCCCGCGCGAGTGGACGCTGCTCACCGAGGTGTCGACCGACCCGAACCACTCGCCCGGCGAGATCCAGGAGGGCAACGGCGTGCTCGACCTCCCGGTGTACTACGGCGACAAGTACCTGTTCGTGGCCACCGCGCCCGACAACACCTTCACCAACCAGCCGTACCGCACCACACTGTGGACCGCGGGCCACGCGGCCTACGACGTGTCCGACCCCGCGAAGCCCGAGCTGCTGTCGACCTGGTGGGTGCCCGGCTCGCGGGCCGGCGAGGAGGACGACTCCCCGTACCTGGCCGACAACGACCGCTGGAACAACAAGACCTCCTGGTTCGGCTCGCGCATGGGCGTGTTCCTGCCCCGCTCGGTCGAGTCGGGCTGGAAATACGGCTACGCGGCGCAGGGCGGCCAGGGCTTCTTCGTGCTCGACGTCTCCGACCCGACGGACATCCACCACGTGGGCTGGTGCCCGCTGCCGACGAGCGTCGCCGGCACCGAGGGCGACAACGTCGACACCACCCAGGTGGAGGAGACCGGGTACGTCTACGTCTCCGGCTACCCGATGAACACCGACTGCTACGAGCCCGCCAAGGAGATCTACCAGATCGACGTGAGCGACCCGACGAACCCGCGGGTCGTGCGCACGCTGCCCCGGCCCACGCCGCCCGCGGAGGCGGCCTTCACCGACTGGGCGCAGCGCCGCGGCTCGTTCGGTCCCAAGCGCTCCGGCTACTTCACCAACACCGGCACGCCGCACGGCGGGGTCATCCCGTACGCGTTCTACGCCGCCGGTCTGCAGATCTTCGACGTGCGCGACCCCGAGGACCCGAAGGTGGGCGCCTACTTCGTGCCGCCGATGGGACTGAAGGACGACGACGATCTCGCCGCACCCGTGCACGGCATCTTCGTCGAGTGGGACCGCAACCTCATCTGGCTGTTCGCGAACCACGGCATCTACGCCGTGTCGACGCCGCTGCTGGGAGAGCCCGTCACCGGGATCCCCTCCGCCGACGGCTGACCCCGGCCCCCGGAAACTCCGGCGTCCGTCCTGCACTCGGGGGCGAACAGGACGGACCCCGGACTACCCGCCCCCCCCGTGACGCCCCACCCGAAAGCAGCTCATGACGCAGACAGTCCGGCCGTGGCCCGCCCTGTGGGCCCTGTGCATCGGCTTCTTCATGATCCTCGTGGACACGACGATCGTGGCGATCGCCAACCCGGTCATCCTCGCGGCGTTCGACGCCGACCTCACGACGGTGATCTGGGTGACCAGCGCGTACCTGCTCGCCTACGCGGTGCCGCTGCTGATCACGGGCCGCCTCGGCGATCGGTTCGGCCCCAAGCGGGTGTACCTCGCGGGACTCGTGCTGTTCACCCTCGCCTCCCTCGCGTGCGGCCTGTCCGGCAGCATCGAGATGCTGATCGCGGCGCGGGCCGTGCAGGGCTTCGGCGCCGCGCTGATGACGCCGCAGACCATGGCGATCATCGCCCGCGTCTTCCCGCCGCGCGGCCGGGGGCAGGCGATGGGGGCGTGGGGTGCCGTGGGCGGCCTCGCGACCCTCGTCGGGCCGATCCTGGGCGGCGTGCTCACCGACACGGTCGGCTGGGAGTGGATCTTCTTCGTGAACGTCCCGGTCGGCGTGGTGGCGTTCGTCGTCGCGTGGCGGCTGGTGCCGGATCTGGACGGCCACCCCCATCGGTTCGACCTGCTCGGCGTGATCCTCTCGGGTGCCGGGCTCTTCCTCCTGGTCTTCGGACTCCAGGAGGGGGAGGTGTACGACTGGGGTGTGATCGCCGGTCCGGTCACGGTGTGGGGGCTGATCGCCGCGGGCGTCGTGCTGCTGGTGCTGTTCGTGGTGTGGCAGCGCGTCAGCCGCTCCGAGCCGCTCATGCCGCTGGCCCTGTTCCGCGACCGCAACTTCTCCGTCGCGAACGCCACGATCTTCCTGGTGGGGGTCGGCATCACCGCGATGCCCGTGCCGCTCGCCTTCTACTTCCAGGTCGCCCGGGGCCTCGACCCCACGCTCGCGGCCCTCATGCTCGCGCCGATGGCGGTGGTGTCCGGAGTGCTCGGGCCGTTCGTCGGAAAGCTCAGCGACCGGGTCGGACCGCGCTGGGTGACCTTCGCCGCGTTCACGATCTCGGCGGTCGCGATGGCCTGGTACGCCGCGACCATGACGCTCGATGCGCCGTTCTGGCTGCTGCTGCTGCCGTCGGCGCTGCTCGGGGTCGGGGTGTCCGGCATGTTCGGGCCGCTGGCCTCGACCGCCACGCGCAACCTGCCCCACACGCAGGCCGGGGCGGGCTCCGGGGTCTACTCGACGACGCGGCAGATGGGCTCCGTCATCGGTTCCGCCCTGCTGGCCGTGCTGATGAACGTGACCCTGGCGGCGCAGATCCGCGGGTTCGTGCCCGGTGCGATCCACCCCGGCAGTGTGCTGTCTGACGAGGACGGCGCGGGGCTGGCGCGGGCGATGTCGCAGTCGCTGCTGCTGTCGGCCGTGGCCTTCGGGGTGTGCGCGCTCGTGGTGCTGTTCTTCGTGAGGCCGCGGCCGTGGGGTGCACCCGCCGCCCCGCAGCCGGTGGGGGCGACGACGGGAGAGGGACGATGATGGCAGCGATGATTGTGGATCCAGAATCCAGAACACAGACCCGGGCGAGGACGCCGATGACCGCGAACGCCGGGGGCGGACGACTCGTCGTCGATGCCCTGAAGAAGGACTACGAGCTCGACGGCGCGGCCGTGCCCGTCGTGAAAGACGTCACGTTCACGATCGAGCCCGGCACGTTCTACTCCCTGCTCGGGCCGTCGGGCTGCGGCAAGACCACGACCCTGCGGTGCGTCGCCGGGCTCGAGCGCAGCAACGGCGGAGTCATCTCGCTCGACGGGGGCGTGCTGTCCACCGGTACCCAGCACGTGTCGCCCGACAAGCGCGACATCGGCATGGTCTTCCAGAACTACGCCATCTGGCCGCATATGACCGTGTTCGCCAACGCGATCTTCCCCCTCCAGGTCGCCGGCTCCCGGCTGCCGAAGCAGGAGGCGAAGAAGCGCGCGATGGAGGCACTGGAACTCGTGCAGCTCGACCACCTCGCGCAGCGCCCCGCCACCGCGCTGTCAGGCGGGCAGCAGCAGCGACTCGCCCTCGCCCGCGCGCTCGCGCACCGTCCGCGGCTGCTGCTGCTGGACGAGCCGCTGTCCAACCTCGACGCGAAGCTACGCGACACCATGCGCAACGAGCTGCGCAGCCTGCAGCGCAGCCTCGGCATCAGCGCCCTCTACGTCACCCACGACCAGTCCGAGGCGCTGTCGATGTCCGACCGGGTGGCCGTGATGAACGGCGGCCGCATCGTGCAGGAGGCCGCCCCGCGCGAGCTCTACGACCAGCCGGCCGACCGCTTCGTGGCAGACTTCGTCGGCCGCGTGAACATGGTGCCCGCCCGTGTGGTCGACCGCGACGGCAGCGGTGACGCGGTGGTCGAGGCACTCGGCACCCGGCTGCACACGCCCGTCCCCGACGGGGTCACGGCGGGCGACGAGGTCACGCTGACGCTGCGGCCCGAGGCCGTGCGCTGGCACGAGACCGCGGTCGAGCGCCCCAACGTCGTCCCCGTGCGCATCGTGCGGGTGGAGTTCCTCGGCGAGATCGTCGAGTACGAGGCCGAGGTGCTCGCCGGTGGCGAGACGGTCGGCACGATCGTCGGCCGCGGAGCTCCGCTGGCGACACCCCCCGAGGGCGGCAGGGTCTTCCTCGAACTGGTCCCGCACGCCTGCCGCGTGCTGGCCGCATGACGCAACCCGCACCACACCCGAGATCACGCACCTGATGTCAGAGAGGACATTCGGATCATGAAGAGAACACTGGGAGCCGTCGCCGGAGCGGCGGTCGTCGCACTCGCCCTGAGCGGCTGCGGCACGCAGGCCGAGGCGGGCGACGGCGAGAGCTCGCTGAAGGGCGACGCCGCCGCGGCCACGTGCGACGCGGTCGACGTCGGAGCCATCACGCGCTGCGAGAACTTCTACGACGACTACTGGCCCGAGATCGACAAGCAGCTCGACGCCCTCTACGAGCAGGCGAAGGAGGAGGACGGCGGCACCCTGGTCATCTGGGACTGGTACGAGCTGTCGCCCGACGTGATCGCCCAGTTCAACGAGCGCTTCCCCGACATCAAGGTCGAGACGCGGGGCCTCACCTACAACCTGTCGTCGGCGATCATCTCGGCCAAGGCCACCGGGTCGCGCAACACCGACGTCGTCTCCGGATCGATCACCTCGATGGCCGCGATGTACGACGAGGGGTTCTGGGAGAAGGTCGACTGGCAGAGCTTCGGCGTGCCGGAGGAGTACCTCACCCTCGGTGCCCCCGAGCTCATGCCCGACAGCATCAACGGGTCGCTGCTGCAGTACAACACCGACAAGATCGCGGAGGTCCCGGCGTCGCTCGACGGCCTGCTCGCCCCCGAGTACACCGGCAAGGTGTCGGTCGCCGGCTACAACGCGGTGGTCTTCGCGGGCTACGGCATGGCCGAGGGCGAAGACGCGATGCTCGACCTGATCGACGAGCTGATGTCGTCCGGCACCATGAAGCTGCTCGAAGACCAGGGCGCCCCGCTGTCGAGCGGAGACGTGCCGGTCGCGCTCAACCAGACCCTGTTCAACCCGAACCCGTCGCTGCAGGTGGCGCCGTTCGAGCACTCCGGGGTGTGGGCGCAGTTCTCGGGCGTCAACTCCGACGCGAAGAACAAGCCGGGCGCCGCGCTGTGGACCCTGTGGAACGCGTTCGACCCCGACTGGATCCACCTGCGCATGACCGACGAGCGCTTCGCCAGCACGCAGGTGCCGTTCGCCGGGCTCCCCGCCGCGACCTTCGGAGAGGCCACGGGCCTCATGAAGACGAACGCCGACGCGCTGCTGCTCGGCCTCGACAGCGGTGCCGAGACCGAGACGCAGGACACCCGCGACGACTGGCAGGCCATGATCAACGCGGCCGACAAGGCGCTGAACGGATAACCATGTTCCAGGCACGACGGACCACGGGGCGCCGGCGTCCCACCTCGATGACGATCGCGATGGTCGTCTCCGGGATCGTCATCTTCCTCCTGCTCGCGGTGCCGCTGATCGTTCAGGTGATCACCGCGTTCCGTGGTCCGTTCCTGCCCTTCGGGGTCTCGTCCGCCCAGTGGGGCGTCGAGAACTTCGTCACCCTGTGGCAGCTGCGAGAGGACTTCTGGGGCGTGCTCGGCGCGACCGGGGCCTTCGTCGGTGGCTCGACCCTGCTCACGCTGCTGATGGCGTTCGGTCTGGCCTGGGTCACCGTCCGCACCGACGCCCCGTGGCGCCGGCTCATCTCGGTGCTCGTGATCGTGCCGTACATCATCCCGCCGATCGTGAAGGCGCAGGCGTATCTGCTGATGCTGTCGCCCGAGTCGGGTGTGCTGAACCAGCTGCTGCGGCTGCTGCCGTTCGCGAGCGACGTGCCAATCGACCCGTATGCGTTCCCGACGATGATCGTCATCCAGGCGCTCACCAACGTGACCTTCCCGTACCTGATGATCGTGCCGATCCTGACGAACATGGACGGGTCGCTCGAGGAGTCGGCGCGGGTGTCGGGGGCGTCGTGGCCGCAGACCCTGCGGCGGGTGACGCTGCCGATGCTGTGGCCCGGGCTGCTCGGGGTGACGGTGCTGACGTTCATCCTCGGCCTCGGCAGCCTGGAGGTGCCGCTGCTGTTCGGCCAGGAGTCGGGGCGCAGCATCTTCGCCCTGAAGCTGTGGACGCTGATCAGCTCGAACGCGGGGGAGCTGCCGCAGTACGGCCTCGCCGCCGCGTGGGGCCTGGTGTTCCTGGTGATCACCACGATCGCGTTCGCGGTGTACCTGAGGGCGACCAGGAACGCGGAGCGCCGCGCCTCCGTCTCGGGCAAGGGCTTCCGGCCGTCGACCATGCGGATGGGGCCGTGGAAGATCCCGGTCATGGTGCTGGTGGCCGTGTTCGTGCTGCTGACCGCGGTGCTGCCGCTGCTCGCGCTGCTGTGGGCTGCGATCACGCCCTATCCGGTGGCGTTCTCGATCGACGCGATGCTGAGCCGCACCGACTTCGGGGCGTTCGGGGTGGTGCTCGCCGACTCCGAGTTCTGGGTGTCGCTCGGGCGCACGGTGCTCATCGCGGGCGGGAGCGCCACGATCGCGGTGGTCTTCGCGACCGTGCTCGCGTACGGCATCGCTCGCAGCAAGAAGACCGGGTGGGTGAAGGCGCTCGACCTGTTCGCGTCGTCGTCGGTCGCGATCCCCGCGACCATCGCCGGCTTCGCGATGTTCCTCACCTTCATGGTGCTGAATCCCTACATCCCGCTCGCCGGGACGCTGTTCGCGCTCGTGATCGCCTACTCGTACCGGGTGTCGATCGCATACCGCTCGTCGTACAGTGCGACGCTGCAGATCAGGCCCGAGCTGGAGGAGGCGGCGCTCACCAGCGGGGCCAGCAGGTTCCAGGGGTTCCGCCGCATCATCGCGCCGCTGCTGATGCCGACCGTGATGGCCGTGTGGATCCAGATGTTCATCCTCGGCACGAACGAGTTCACGCTGCCGGCGTTCCTGGCGACGCCGTCGTCTCGTCCGCTGTCGATGTACATCTACGCCATGATCAACCCGCGGTCCGCGCAGCTCTACGCACCCGATCAGGGTGCCGCGATGGCACTGATCTTCACGCTCATGGTGTTCGCGATCGGCTACGGCCTGCAGTGGGCGCTGTCCCGCCGCGCCATCGGCCGCACGCGCAAGACCGTCGCCGCCGGTCTCCCCGACCTCGCCGCCGCCGCACCCGCCCCCGCCGATTCCGCCACCGTGACCCTCGCCGTGCAGCGCCGCCGCGGGAGGGGGTGAGGGGCGGAAGCCGAGCCAGGCCCGCGCCCGGAGAGGCCTGCCGACACGGCTCTTGACTTTTGGATCCAGTATCCATTCAATGGAGACAGCGATGACGCGAGAGGAGGGGCCATGCACATCGGGTACGCCGCGATGCTGGAGCAGGTGCAGCCCTCCGCCGTCATTGAGAACTGCATCGCCGCCGAGGCCCACGGGTTCCGCGGCATCATGGCCACGGACCACTTCCAGCCGTGGCTCCCGCGACACCGGGCCTCCGCGCACGTGTGGACCATGCTCGGCGCGATCGGCGCGCACACCACGGGCGACCTGGGTCCCGGCGTCACGACCCCCGGGTTCCGCACGCACCCGGCCGTGGTCGCGCAGGCCGCCGCCACGCTGGCCACCCTGTACCCCGGCCGCGCGTGGCTCGGGGTCGGTTCCGGCGACGCGCTGAACGAGCACATCACGGGCGGCTACTGGCCCGAGCCCGCCGAGCGCATCGACCGCATGTTCGAGGCCGTCGACATCATCCGCAAGCTCTTCACCGCCTCGCTCGCGGGCCGCGACACCCGCCACCGCGGCGAGCACTTCCGCATGGAGTCCACCCGGCTGTGGACCATGCCCCCGGCCGCGCCCCCGGTGCTCGTCGCCACGGCGGGCCCCGTCACCG
>NZ_SSDO01000109.1:0-4181 GCF_004794395.1 Microbacterium sp. K41
CCGGTGCCGCCGTGACCCCCGCGGTGTCGGGGCTGCTCGAGGCCGCCGCGCCCGAGCTCGACCCGGCCGCGATCGAGTGGCTGCACCGCGCGGCCGCCTCCGACGAGCGCGCCTGGGTGGACGAGTTCGGGGCGGTCCGCGACAAGTCCGGCCTCGGGGTCGAGCGCAACGTGTTCCGCTACCGCCCGGTCGCCGTCGACGTGCGCCTCGCGGAGGGCGCGACGCTCGTCGACGGTGTGCGTGTGCTCGCGGCCGCCCTGCGCAGCGGCAGCCCGTTCACCGTGTCGGCCGCGGCGCTGCCGTCGCGCGTGACGAAGGCCCTCTCCGGCGCCGGGGTCGCCGTGAAGACGGAGTCCGACGCGGCCTGGACCAAGCGCTACGCGAAGGGCGCCCGGTCGTGGCAGCGCGTGCGGCTCGTTGGCGGCGACGCCACGGCGCTGTACCAGGCGCTCGAGGGCTCGCCCGATGTGGCCGTGTGGTCGCACGCGGTGACGGGTGCGGGTCGCGTGGAGATCCTGCCGTTCCTGCACGAGCAGGCCGTGTCGATCACCAACCACCGCTTCGGCAACCCGACCTCGCTGTCCGACGGCGTCATCTGACCCGCCGCCGCACACACGCCGAAGCCCCCTGCACCTCCGCGGTGCAGGGGGCTTCCTCGTGCGGGATCAGCCGCGCAGGGCCTCGGAGAGCTTGACGCGCGAGCCCATCCGCAGCAGCGAGTTCTCGTAGATCTTCGCGCCGATCACGATCGCGGCCACGCAGCTCGCGAGCAGGATCACGAGGCTCAGCAGCGGCTCCCACCACTGCGCCTCGCCGACGAACAGCCGCATGGGCATGCCGACCGGGGCGGAGAACGGCACGTACGACATGATCGTCAGCACCAGCGGGTTGTCGTTGAACACGATCACCAGGATGTACGGCGCCATGATCAGCATCGTGATCGGGGTGGTCGTGGAGCCGATGTCCTCCTGGCGCGACACCATCGAGGCCGCCGCCGCGAACATCGCCGCGAGCAGGATGAACCCGAACAGGAAGAACACCGCGAACCAGAGGATCGGGGCACCGAGCGTGGTCAGCACCTCGCGTTGACCCGTGACGATCAGGCCGATCGTCGCCACGGCCGCCAGCGCGAGGATCTGCCCCATCGCCAGCACCGTGTTGCCGACCACCTTGCCGGCCAGCAGGGTGCGCGCGGGGATGGCCGACAGCAGCACCTCCACCACGCGGGTCTGCTTCTCCTCGACGACGCTCTGCGCGATCGTGCCGCCGAACGTCGCCGCGGCCATCATGAACACCAGGCCGAACGCGATCGCGATGAAGTACCGCAGCAGCGGGTTGGTGGTGACCGGTTCCAGGATCACGACCTCGGGCGACAGAGACAGTGCCGACACCAGCGAGCCGGGAGCATCCTGCAGGGCGACGATCGAGTAACCCGTGTGACCCTCGGTGCCGCTCGCCGGGAGCACGGCCGCGTCGACCTTCTCCGCGCGGACCAGTTCCTCCGCCTCGGCCTCGTCGGCGACCGTGGTGACCTCGACGTTCGGGATCGCCGAGACGACCGAGGCGGTGTCGGCCGTCGCCGCGACCGGCATGGTGTCGGTGTTCTTGCTCGCGAAACCGCCGAACAGGACACCCGCGAGGGCGAGCACGAGCAGGATCCCGGTGGAGATCAGGAACGCCTTGCTGCGCAGCTTCGAGCCGATCTCACGCTCCGCGACGAGCCAGATGCCGCTGGGCGTGCGCGTGGGGGAGGGGGTGGGGGCGCTCACTGGATGACCTCCTTGAAGATCTGGGCGAGGGACGGGTGCTTGGGGGCGAAGCTCGCGACGTCGCCCCGGGCGACCGCCGACTGCAGCACGCGCTGCGCCGTCTCCGGACCGTCGGCGTCGAACAGGGCGTAGCCGCCCTCGAAGTCGATCACCGTGACACCCGGCTCGGTGCGCAGCCAGCCCGCGTCACCCGCCGACACCAGCTCGTAGCGGTCGCGGGCGTGCTCGGCGCGCAGGGCGTCACGCGACCCCGCGGCGCGGATCGTGCCACCCGCGAGGATCACGAGGTCGTCGCACAGGCGTTCCACCACGTCGAGCTGGTGGGAGGAGAACAGGATCGAGGCGCCCTTCGCGGCGCTCGACTGCAGCACGCCGGCGACCACGTCGACCGCGAGCGGGTCGAGCCCGGAGAACGGCTCGTCGAGGATCAGCACCTCGGGGTCGTGCACGAGGGAGGCGGCGATCTGCGCGCGCTGCTGGTTGCCGAGCGACAGCGACTCGATCGTGTCGTTCAGCCGCTCCCCGAGCCCGAGCTCCGTGAGCAGCGCGGTCGCGCGCGCGGTGGCATCCTGCTTGGCGAAGCCGTGCAGCCGCGCGAGATACACGATCTGCTCCAGCACCTTCATCTTCGGGTACAGGCCGCGCTCCTCGGGCATGTAGCCGAAGCGGCGGCGGTCCGCGGTGGTGAGCGGGGCGCCATCGAGGTCGACGCGGCCGCCGTCCGACGACAGCAGTCCGAGGACGATCCGCATGGTGGTGGTCTTGCCGGCGCCGTTGCCGCCGACGAAGCCCGTCAGGCGCCCGGGGGCGACCGTGAAGGAGACGTCGTCGAGCACGCGCCGAGAGCCGTAGCTCTTGGTGATGCCGGAGAGTTCGAGCAGTCCTGTCATGCCCCTCACGCTACGGAGCCCCGTGTGCCAGGGCATCCCCCGTGCGGCGGACCTTCCCTCCTCAGCCGTGGGGCGGAGGGGATCAGCGGTGGAAGGCGTGCAGCACGGTGCGCACCAGGAGGCCGGCGACGAGTGCCCAGAACGCGGCGCTCACACCCAGCACCGCGATGCCCGACGCGGCGACGAGGAACGTGACCACGGCGGGCAGGCGCTCGCCGGGGTCGTCGATCGCCTGCTGCACGGCCGAGCCGAACGCGGCGAACAGCGCCAGCCCGGCCACGGCGGGGATCACGGCCTCGGGGGCCAGCACCACGAGCGTCGCGAAGGCCGCCGAGAACCCGCCGAGCACCAGGTACGACACCCCGGTCGACACCCCGGCGACCCAGCGGCGCCGCGCATCGGGATCGGCATCGGGGGAGGCCGCGAGGGCCGCGCTGATCGCGGCGAGGTTGATCGCGTGTCCGCCCGCGGTGGCGCCGAGCGCCGTGCCGAGCCCGGTCACGAGCATCGCGGGCCGCCACGGCACCTCGTACCCGAAGCTGCGCATGATGGCGATGCCCGGCACGTTCTGCGAGGCCATGGTCACGATGAACAGCGGCAGCGCGACGCCCACGAGCGCCCCGACCGTGAACACCGGAGCGGTCAGCTCCACCCGGGGCAGCAGCACCGCGGGGTCGACCGCGTCGCTCTCCGCCACCAGGGTCACCGCGACCACCGCGGCCGCGGCGAGGAACGCGAACGGCACCGCCCAGCGCGGCGCGAGGCGCGCGAACACCAGCCACGTGAGCACGACCGGGACCACGCCCCACGGGTTCGCGACGACGCCCGTGACCGGTGCGAGGCACAGCGGCAGCAGCACCCCGGCGAGCATGGCCTGCGCGATCGACGGAGGGATGCGGGCGATCAGGGCGCCGAGCGCGGGCCACAGCGCCGTGAGCAGGATCAGGGCCGCGGTGACCAGGAACGCCCCGACGGCCGCCGGCCATCCGCCCTCGATCGCCCCGGTGGAGGCCAGCAGCGCGGCGCCGGGGGTCGACCACGCGACCGTGATCGGCATCCGGTAGCGCCACGCCAGCACCACGCACGCGATGCCCATGGTCACCGTCACCGCCAGCAGCCCGCTGGCCGCTTGCGCCGCGGTCGCGCCCATCGCGTCGAGTCCCGCGAGCACCACGGCGAACGAACTCGTGAAACCGACCAGTGCCGTGACCACCCCGGCCAGGATCGGGCGCGACAGGGGAGCGGTTTCCGGCATGGCTCAGAGGCTATCGCGGAGCCCGGTCCCCGGCCGCGTCAGGCGAGCCCGAGCCGGTGCGCGAGCACCACGGCCTGCACCCGGTCGCGCGCGCCGAGCTTCTGCAGGATGCGCGACACGTGCGTCTTCACGGTCGCCTCGCCGATGTACAGCGCCCGCGCGATCTCGCCGTTGCTGCGGGCATCCGCGAGCAGCGCGAGCACCTCGGCCTCCCGCTCGGTGAGCGGCTCGGCGAGCGCGGGGGTCGTGCGTGCGGAGCTCGGCACC
>NZ_SSDO01000110.1:0-10272 GCF_004794395.1 Microbacterium sp. K41
TGATCTCGGGGCGCACGTGCGGCGCGCGCTCCGGCACCAGCTCGGTCACCGCGGCCGGGGTGAGCTCTTCGAGCGGGGCCGAGATCGCGGCCTTGCGCAGCAGGTCCTTCACGTCGCGGCGCTGCTCGGGGAGCACGACCGTGACCACCGTGCCCGCGGCGCCGGCACGCGCGGTGCGGCCGGAGCGGTGCAGATAGGCCTTGTGCTCGACGGGCGGATCGACGTGCACCACGAGGTCGACGTTGTCGACGTGCACACCGCGCGCCGCGACATCCGTGGCCACGAGCACGCGCACCCCGCCGTCCTCCGGAGCGGTCGAGAACGCGCCGAGGTTGCGCTCGCGCGCGTTCTGCGAGAGGTTGCCGTGCAGGTCGACCGCGGGGATGCCGGCGGCCGTGAGCTGCTTGGCGAGCTTCTTCGCCTGGTGCTTCGTGCGCGTGAACAGGATGCGACGGCCGGTGCCGGACGCCAGGTCGCGCACGAGCACGGTCTTGTTCTCGGTAGAGTCGACCACCAGCACGCGGTGCGTCATCTCGCCCACGGGCACGCTCGCCTCATCGACCTCGTGGCTGACCGGGTTCGAGAGGAACCGGCGGGCGAGGGTGTCGATGCCGCGGTCGAGGGTCGCGCTGAACAGCAGGCGCTGACCGTCGGCGGGCGTCGCCGCCAGGATGCGGGTGACGCCGGGGAGGAAGCCGAGGTCGGCCATGTGGTCGGCCTCGTCGAGCACCGCGACCTCGATCGCGCTCAGACGCACGACCTGCTGCTTCATGAGGTCTTCGAGGCGACCGGGGCAGGCCACCACGATGTCGACGCCGCCCTGCAGCGCTTTCTCCTGCGGACGCTGGCTGACACCGCCGAACACGGTGGTGACGCGGAGCCCGACGGCCTCGGCGAGCGGGGCGACGGTGGCGGCGATCTGCGTCGCGAGCTCTCGGGTCGGCGCGAGCACCAGGCCGCGGGGGAGCCCGGCGCGGCGCTTGGTGCCCGAGGCCGCGAGCCGCGCCACGAGCGGAAGGGCGAAGGCGATGGTCTTGCCGCTGCCGGTGCGTCCGCGACCGAGGAGGTCACGGCCGGCGAGCGAATCGGGAAGGGTGTCGCGCTGGATCGCGAACGCCTCGGTCTTGCCGGAGGCGGCGAGAACGGCGGCGAGCTCGGCGGGAACGCCGAGATCGAGGAAGGAAGGCATGCAGAAAACTCCGTCAGCGCCCGACAGGGGCGCGGTAGTGGGGTGAGGTGGGCGAGGACGCGGCGGATCGCGCGTCCGTTCGCCGTACGTATGGCCAGTTCGGGCTGGTGATGGGAGCGCCAGGCGCTCGCTTCGGTCCTCGGAGACCCCTAGACGACGACGATGCTGACCGGCCGGCGGCGCGAGCAGCGGTGTCAGTCTACCAGTGGCGGCATGCCGGAGGCCGCATGCCCGGTGTCAGGCGTGCAGCGCGTCGTTCAGCGTGACCCCGACGCCGGCGCGCTGGACCGCCTCGACTGCACCGGTGAGGGAGTTGCGGCGGAACAGGAGGCCGTCGCGGCCGGACAGCTCCGCGCCCTTCACGGTCGGACGGCCGCCGTCCGGAGTGACCGGGCCGTCGGCCAGCACGATCTTGGTGCCAGCCGTGACGTAGAGCCCGGCCTCGACCACGCAGTCGTCACCCAGCGAGATGCCGATCCCCGCGTTGGCGCCCAGGAGCGTGCGCGACCCGATCGAGACACGGTGCGTGCCGCCGCCGGAGAGCGTGCCCATGATGGAGGCGCCGCCACCGATGTCGCTGCCGTCGCCCACGACGACACCCTGCGAGATGCGGCCCTCGACCATGGAGGCGCCGAGCGTACCGGCGTTGAAGTTCACGAAGCCCTCGTGCATCACGGTGGTGCCGGGGGAGAGGTGGGCGCCGAGGCGCACGCGGGACGCGTCGGCGATGCGGACACCGGCGGGCTGGACGTAGTCGGTCAGGCGCGGGAACTTGTCGAGCCCCTGCACCTGGATGCCCGCCCGCTGGAGCTGCGGGCGCAGACGGGCCGCGTCGGACGGCAGGACAGGTCCGGCGTTCGTCCAGGCCACGTTCGGCAGGTGGGCGAAGATGCCGTCCAGGTTCAGCTCGTTCGGGCGTGCGACCAGGTGCGACAGCGCGTGCAGCCGCAGGTATGCGTCCGCGGTGGAGGCGGGGGCGGCGTCGAGGTCGACCTGGAGCTGGACGACCTCGACCGTCACGTTGCGGCGCTCGTCCGGCCCGGCGAGCGGGACCAGGGCGTCGACCGCGGCCGCGGCGTCCTCGGTCGAGGGGGCGACGGTGCGCACCTCGGGGAACCAGGCGTCCAGGACGGTGCCGTCGCCGGCGGTCGTGGTCAGTCCGATGCCCCACACAGTTCTCGCGTCGCTCATACCTCCACGGTATCGCGGGCCGACCCGGGCCTCCGCCCGCATGACGACGGTCGGTAGGCTGAGGGCATGGTGCTCGATCTGACCGCGTCCTCTGCTGCCCTCACCCGCGCGATCTGCGACATCCCGAGCGTCTCGGGCGACGAGAAGACGCTCGCCGACGCCATCGAGCAGGCCGTCGCCCCCCTCGCGCACCTCGAGGTCATCCGGCACGGGAACACGATCGTCGCCCGCACCGACCGCGGCCGAGACCGTCGCGTGGCGATCGCCGGCCACATCGACACCGTGCCCGTGAACGGTAACCTTCCCACGCGCGACATCGAGGTCGACGGCGAGCCCTACCTGTGGGGGCGCGGCACGGTCGACATGAAGGCGGGCACCGCGGTGCAGCTGAAGCTCGCGGCCGAGCTGACCGACCCCGCGGTCGACATCACGTGGATGTGGTACGACAACGAAGAGGTCGAGGCGACCAAGAACGGGCTCGCGCTGCTGGCGGCGGCACGTCCCGACCTGCTCCAGGCGGATTTCGCGATCCTGGGCGAACCGTCGAACGGCGAGGTCGAGGGCGGCTGCAACGGCACGCTGCGGGCGATCGTGCGTACCTCGGGCGTCCGCGCCCACAGTGCCCGGGCGTGGATCGGCGAGAACGCCATCCATCGCGCCGCGCCCATCCTCACCCGTCTGGCCGAGTACCGCGCTCGGGAGGTCCCGGTCGAGGGGCTGCTGTACCGCGAGAGCCTCAGCGCCGTCCGCATCGCCGGCGGGGTGGCGGGCAACGTCATCCCCGACGCGTGCGAGGTCGAGGTCAACTACCGCTTCGCGCCCAGCAAGTCGGCCGCCGACGCCGAGGCCCACGTGCGCGCGGTGCTCGCGGGGTTCGACGTGGAGATCACGGATGCGGCCGAGGGGGCACGCCCCGGGCTGGACGCCGACATCGCGCGGGACTTCGTGGCGGCGGTGGGCGCCGAGCCGCGACCGAAGTACGGCTGGACCGACGTGGCGCGCTTCTCGGCGCTGGGCATCCCCGCCGTGAACTACGGCCCCGGTGACCCCCACCTCGCCCACCACGACGAGGAGCGGGTGCCGCTCGCGCAGATCGCGGCGGTCGAGCAGGGCCTGCGGGCATGGCTCACCTCGCACTGAGCACGGCACGTCGCTGGGCCCGGCTTCCCCTTCCGCTGCGCATCGGCCTGATCTATCTCGGCGCGCGCGTCGTGACGACGGGGTTCCTGATCGCGGCGGCGTCGCTGTCCACCGTCTTCTCGCGCTTCGGCGGTGACGCGGGCCTGATCGACTTCGTGCTCGGCTGGGACGCCCAGTGGTACTGGCAGGTGGCCGTCCACGGGTATCCGAGCGAGCTGCCGCTGACCGACGCCGGCGAGGTCGCCGAGAACGCGTGGGCGTTCATGCCGGTGTTCGCATACGCCGCGAAGGCGCTCGGTTTCGTGCTCGGCTCCTGGGGAGCGGGAGCGTTCGTGCTCGCCCTCGTCGCTGGCTACCTGGCCTGCCTGGCGCTGCACCGCCTGCTGCGCGATCGCATCGGCAGCGGGGCCGCGCTCTGGGCGGTCGTGTTCTTCGCCGCAGGGCCGCTGGCCGCGATGTTCCAGGTGGGCTATGCGGAGACGCTGTTCCTGCTGCTGCTGTTCCTCGCCCTGGACGCGACGATCCGCCGGCAGTACGCGTGGCTGTACCTGCTGATCCCGGTGATGGGCTTCACGCGACCCGGGGTTCTGGCGTTCGCGCTGTACCTCGGCCTCCACGGCATCCTCCGCTGGATCCACCGCCGCGACGATCCGCTCGCGCTGCGCGAGGTGGTGCACATCGTGGCGGCCGGCGCGCTCGCCGTCGCGACCGGCTTCGCGTGGCAGGTGATCGCCGCCGTCGTCACGGGCGACCCCGGGGCGTATCTCGCGACCGAGCTCGCCTGGCGCCGGCACTGGATCGTGGGCGGCGTCGACGGCTTCGTGCCGTTCGAGGGGTGGGTGCAGGCGTCGCAGTTCTGGTTCTCGCTGTGGGGGCTTCCCGCCGCGGGGGGACCCGTCGCGCTCGTGCTGCTCGTGGTGGCCGCGGCCCTCGCGCTGCTGTTCGCCCGCCCGGTGCGGGCACTGGGTGCGGACCTGCGCCTGTGGAGTGCGAGCTACCTGCTGTACCTGCTGGCGGTGTTCTTCCCGCAGTCGAGTACGTTCCGGTTGCTGCTGCCGCTCAGCCCGGCGTGGGGCGCGGTCGCGGTGCCCCGGTCGCGCGCCTGGCGCCTCGGCGTGCTGGTGCTGTGCCTGCTCGGTCAGTGGGTGTGGATCTACAACGTGTATGCGCTCGGCAGCACGTTCTGGCAGGTTCCCTGATCGCGCGGGAGAACGGGATTGTGTCGGCGTGACGTCCACGGCGCGGTGTCACCCGATAAACTCGTTCCATACCACCGGAGGAAAGGGAGCCACGATGGCAGCGATGAAGCCGAGGACCGGAGACGGACCGATGGAGGCCGTGAAAGAAGGACGACTCATCATCGTGCGCGTTCCGCTCGAGGGTGGCGGCCGCCTGGTCGTCTCCGTGAACGACGCCGAAGCGAAGGAGCTCCACGACGTGCTGGGTGCCGTCGTGACGCCGGCCTGATCGAACCGGGTCCGCTCGTGCGGAACCAGGAGGGCGATGGATCCGCGGATCCATCGCCCTCTTTCGCTGTTCCGGCCCCGTGCCCGCGGTCAGTCCTGGTCGTCGAGGCGCACCAGCTGCAGCAGTCCCTCACCGGCCGGCGACACCGTGGCCAGCACCGCGGAGGACTCCTGGGTCGCCTGCACCAGCGAGCGGTAGGCGGAGGTCACGTCGTCGCGCTGCACGGGGTCGGCCACGCGACCGCCGGCGAGGATGCGCGGCACGAGCACGAGCCCGCCGACCCGTGCGAGCCGCAAACCGTGCTCGACGTACTCGATCACGTTCTCCGGGTCGGCGTCGACCAGCACGATGTCGTAGGAGGACTCGTTCATGCGGGGGAGCACGTCGCTCGCGCGACCCGTGATGAGGCGGGCGCGGGTGGACGGGACGCGGGCGTCGGCGAACGCCTGGCGTGCCGCGGCGAGATGCTCCGGCTCGTTGTCGATCGTGGTCAGGACGGCCTGCGGGGCGCCGCGCAGCAGCCAGAGGCCGGACACGCCGGCACCGGTGCCGATCTCGACGATCGACCGCGCCCCCGCAGCGGCGGCGAGCACGGCGATCTGCGAACCGACCGCGGCGCTCACCGGGGCGGCACCGAGCTCGACCGCGTGCGCGCGCGCCCTCGCGAGGGAATCCGGTTCGACGATGGATTCTCGAAGGAAGCGCGCGTTGGCGTCGTGCTCGCTCATGGCCTGACTCTCCCTGCCTGCGTGGGTGATGCCTCCAGGGTATGGGCTGTCTGCGCGCAGACTCCGCAGGCGCGGCGGTAGCCTGGTCACATGACGTTCGGTCTGACCTTCGAGAAGCTGCTGCTGATCGGCCTCATCGCGGTGCTGATCATCGGACCCGAACGTCTTCCCCGTGCGGCCGAGAGCTTCGCGCGACTCGTCCGCAAGGCCGGCGAGTACCTGCGCGACACCAAGTCGCGGATGCGGGAGGAGATGGGCCCCGAGCTCGACGACGTCGACTGGCGCAAGCTCGACCCGCGGCAGTACGACCCCCGGCGCATCATCCGCGACGCCCTGTTCGAGGAGCCCCAGCCGACGACCCCGGCCGCGGTCGCCGCCACCATCGCGGAACCGGTGGCCCCGCGCACCGCGCCGCCGGTGTTCGACGCGCAGAACCGTCCTCCGTTCGACTCCGAGGCCACCTGACCCGACGGCTCAGGAGACGCGGGATCGCAGGCGCGCGATGTCGTCGTCGCTCAGCAGCACGCGGGGGATCGCGGTCGCGACCGCGGCATCGCGCACCTTGAGCAGCACGGCGTCGCGCCCGACGCGGACGTGCTGGAACTCGGAGTAGGGGATCTCGGAGCGCCGCCGGTCGCTGCCCAGCTGCAGCCGGTCGTCCTCCAGCGCCACCCACACCACGCTCTCCACGGGCATGGCGGCCCGCACCGCACGGCGCGCGCTGGACACCGACAGCAGCACCGCATAGAGGCCGAGGGCGACCGCGACCGCCGGAGTGAAGGCCACGATGGCGGACGTCTCCTGCCCGGCGCGCGCGGTCGCGGTGAGGTTGAGCACGCCGATGATCAGGGCGGCGGCCAGCGCCAGCCACATGACGATGGCGACCGGGCGCGTGAGGGTGTAGATCGCGGCGTCCCTCGCCATGTGACGGAGCAGTCTCTCGTCCACGGTCACGGAGCGGTGCGGCATCCGGGCATCCTCCACGGGTCAGGAGATCGACATCGGCAGCGGTCGACCGGCGAGGCCGCGTCCCTGTCGTCCGAGCTGTGCGGCCAGAGTGCGGATGGCGGTCGCCGCCGCGTCGTCCGGCTCGGCGATCACGACGGGGTCGCCGACGTCGCCGCCCCGCCGCAGCGCGGGGCTGAGCGGGATCGAGGCCAACAGCGGCACCGGGGAGCCGGGTTCCGACAGGGCCTCGGCGACCGCCGCCCCGCCGCCCGCGCCGAACAGGTCGACCACGGTGCCGTCCGGGAGCGTGTACGCCGCCATGTTCTCGACCACGCCGATCACCCGCTGTCCGGTCTGCCGCGCCACCAGTCCGCTGCGGATCGCCACCTCCGATGCGGCCGCCTGCGGCGTCGTCACCACGAGGACCTCCGCGTGGGGGAGCAGCTGACCGATCGAGATCGCGATGTCTCCCGTGCCGGGCGGCATGTCGATCAGCAGCACGTCGAGGTCGCCGAAGAAGACGTCGGTGAGGAACTGCGACACGGTCCGATGCAGCATGGGCCCGCGCCACGCGACGACCGACTCGCCGTCGCGCAGGAACATCCCGATCGAGATCGCCTTCACGCCGTGCGCGACCGGGGGCAGCATGAGGTCGTCGATGCGCGTGGGCTGCGTGCCGGCGGGGATGCCGAGCAGACCGGGGATCGAGAACCCGTGCACGTCGGCGTCGACGAGGCCGACCGCGAGCCCGCGCTGGGCGAGAGCGACCGCGAGGTTCGCGGTGACGGTGGACTTGCCGACGCCGCCCTTCCCGCTGGACACGAGGATCACGCGCGTGAGCGACTCGGGTCCGAACGGCATGTGGCGCGGCGGGCGACCGGCGCGCAGCTTCTCGGTCAGCGCCTTCCGCTCGGCGGGGGTCATGACCCCCACGTCCACCTCGACGGTCTCGATGCCGGGCACCGCGGCGGCCGCGGCGCGGACATCCCGCTCGATGCGGTCAGCGGCGGGGCACCCGACGATGGTCAACGCGATCCCGACGTGCGCGACGGTGCCGTCGACCTCGATGTCCCGCACCATGTCGAGCTCACCGATGGGGCGTCGCAGCTCCGGGTCCGTGACGGCGGAGACGGCGCTGCGGACGCTGTCGGCCGCGGTCATGGGGTCGCGCCGCCCGCCGGCTCGTCCTCGGCGTCGTTCAGCTCGGCCAGCAGCGCCTTCAGCTCCTGGCGCAGCACGTCTCGGGTGACCGCCTGCGAATTGCGCTCCTCGAGCGCCATGCGCAGCGCCACGATCTCCCGCGCCAGGTACTCCGTGTCGGCGAGGTTGCGCTCGGCCCGCTGGCGGTCCTGCTCGATCTGCACGCGGTCGCGGTCGTCCTGCCGGTTCTGCGCGAGCAGGATCAGCGGGGCGGCGTACGAGGCCTGCAGTGACAGCATGAGCGTGAGCGCCGTGAACCCCAGGGCCGCATCGTCGAAGCGCAGGTGGTGCGGCATGAGCGTGTTCCACCCGATCCAGAGGATGCAGAACAGGCTGAGGATCACGAGGAAGGCGGGCGTGCCCATGGCCCGGGCCACCCACTCCGTGAACCGTCCGAAGCGGTCGCGGGAGGTGGTGCGGGGGCGCGTGGTTCCCCGCCCCGGTGCGTCCAGGCGCGGCGTCGACCGGCTCATCCTCGCCATCAGCGCGCCCCCGTCGTGGGCGACGCGTCGTCGCTGTCGTGCGTGCGCCAGTCGTCGGGCAGCAGGTAGTCCAGCACGTCGTCGATGCTGATGGCGCCGACGAGGCGGTGGGCGGCGTCGACCACGGGGAGCGACACCAGGTCGTAGCTGGCGAGCATGCGGGCGACCTCGGCCGCGGAGGCCGTGACCGGGACGGGTTCGAGGCTGTCGTCGAGGATGGCGCCGAGGCGCTCGTGCGGCGGGTAGCGCAGCATCCGCTGGAAGTGCACGAGGCCCAGCAGGCGTCCGGTCGGGGTCTCGAACGGGGGCAGCGTGACGAACACCGCGGCGGCGAGGGCGGGGTGCAGCTCGTGACGGCGGATGAGCGCCAGGGCCTCGGCCACGGTCGCGTCGGCGGAGAGGATGATCGGCTCCGGCGTCATCAGACCGCCCGCCGTCTCGGGGCCGTAGCGGAGCAGCATCCGGACGTCCTCTGCCTCTTCCGGCTCCATCAGCTCGAGCAGCTGCTCCAGGCGGTTGGGCGGCAGCTGTGCGAGCAGGTCGGCGGCGTCGTCCGGCTCCATCTGGTCGAGGATGTCCGCGGCGCGCTCGTCGCCGAGCCGGTCGAGGATGTGCACCTGCTCGTCCTCCGGCATCTCCTCCAGGGCGTCGGCGAGACGGTCGTCGGAGAGCTCTTCGGCGACCTCGATCATGCGCTGCTGCGGCAGGTCGAGGAGGGTGTTGGCGAGGTCGGCGGCGTGCAGTTCGGAGTACGACGCGACGAGCTGCTCGGCGGACTGCGCCTCGCCCGGCGCCCGCTCCTCGGCGACCTCGTTCCAGGCGGCGAACGTCGTCGGCCCCTTGGCGAAGGGGGAGGCCCCGGTCTTCGGTCGCCGCAGGAAGAGCTGGCTGATGGCCCATTCGCCCAGACGGTTCGGCTCGATCGCCACGTCTTCGATGACGGCGGTGCCGCTGCCGTCGATGAGGCTTACGCGGCGCCCGAGCATCTCGGCGAGCACCCGCACCTCACCGGCGCGCGGTGAGAAGCGGCGCACGTTGATGAGGCCCGTGGTGATGACCTGCCCCGACCGGATCGAGGTGACCCGCCCGATCGAGAGGAACACATGGCGGCGGCCGGGGATCTCGACCACGAGGCCGATCACACGGGGGGCCGCGGTACTTCGATACACGACGACGACATCCCGGACCTTGCCGAGCCGGTCGCCGACGGGATCGAAGACGGCGCACCCTGCGAGGCGCGCGGCGAAGACCCGTTGTGTGCTCACTCGTCCAGCGTATCCCGGGGGTCTGGCCCGCGGCGGCCGCACGCCATCCGCGGCGGCCGTGAGCACGGCATGGAAGAATGGCTTGATGAGCATGCTTAATCGCCCAGCGAACGGCACGGACACCGGCGAGATCGTCGCCTCGATGCGCGACTACGAGAGCGCGCAGAAGACGGTGTCGAAGCTGATCGCCGGAGAGGTGCCGGCGCGGGACATCGCGATCGTCGGGCAGAGCGTCCGCACGGTCGAGCGGGTGACGGGGCGCCTCGGCTATGCCGCCGCCGCCCGATCGGGCGCGATCAACGGCGTGCTGATCGGGCTCTTCCTGTCGGCCATCCTGGTGCTCGGCAACCCCGAGGTCCCCATCCAGCTGTTCGTGGGATTCGTCTTCATCGGTGTCGCGGTCGGCATGCTGTTGAGCCTCGTGACGTACGCGATCGTCCGCCGGCGCCGCGACTTCGCGAGCGTCACGCAGTTCGCCGCCGATCACTACGAGGTCACGGTGCAGGCGGCGTCGCTGGCCAAGGCCCGTCAGGTGCTCGGTGCCACGCGGGTCGCTCCGGTGCGCCCGCCCGTGAACCTGGACGAGCCGCCGCGCTATGGGGAGCGCATCACCCCGGGCGCCGGTACCCCCGCGCCCGCTCCCGCACCCCCGGCTGCTCCGG
>NZ_SSDO01000111.1:0-22839 GCF_004794395.1 Microbacterium sp. K41
GCCGCCGCGCAGGTCGCCGCGTCCGACCCGTGGACGCCCGGCGGGCAGGCCGCGCTCGTGGCGTACCGCGACGCGTTCGCCGCGCTGCTCGACGACCAGTTCCGCGCCGAGATCGAGCAGGAGCGCGCCGACACGCAGCGCCGTCAGGGCGGGCAGTCCGACGGGCAGCAGGATCAGCCGTCGGACGGCTCCACTGCTCCGCCCCCGACCGATCCGGGGACGGGCGGAGACACGCCGCCGGGAGGCGGTACCGACGACCCCGTCGGCTGAACGACGGCACTAACGCACGGACCTGCTCGTTGCCTGTGAGACCATATCTCCAGGGGAGTGAAGAAAGTTCGGAGGGGGCGACACACTCGTGAGCAAGAAGGCCGGGGAGCCTGGCGCGTCCGCCAGCGAGATCCCGATCCTGGCGGTCGGATCCGTCACGCAGCGCCGACGACGGCGGTTGGCCGCGATCGTCGACGGTCTGACGTGGAGCTTCGGCGTCGTCATCGCGATCGCCCTGCGGTTCGAGCTGCAGATGGATGCGGACTCCTGGATCGCCGCCGTCGTGCTGGCGCTCGTGGCCGGAGCCATCCAGATCGCGGTCGGGTACGCCACGGCCCTCTACCGTGGACGCTTCACCTACGGATCCTTCGACGAGGTCAGGACGCTCGCGCTGATCGTCGTGATCGAGGCGCTGCTGCTCTCGGTGGTCCTCATCCCGGTCGGCCCCCTGGTCGGCATCCCGCGCGGCACCCTCATGCTCGCGTTCCCGTTCGTCCTGCTGCTGATGTTCGGGGTGCGCTACGCCGCGCGCCTGGTGATCGAGCGCTCCCGCAAGCCGGGCGCCGACGCCGAACCCGCGCTCATCATCGGCGCCGGCTTCATCGGCGACAAGCTGCTCGCCAACATGACCACCGACCCGAACTCCCCGATCCGCCCCGTCGGGCTGCTCGACGACGACTCCGACAAGCGCAATCTGCGGCTGCGGGGCGTCGCGGTCGTCGGCACCACGCGCGAGCTCGCCGACGCGGCGCAGCGCACCGGCGCCAAGCTCGCCGTGATCGCGATCGCCCGCGCCGACAGCACCCTGCTGCGCACGCTCGCGGACCGGGCCGAGGCGGCGGGCCTGCGCGTGGCCGTGACGCCGACGCTGGAGATGATGACCTCGGGCGAGAAGGCTCTCACCGACGTGCGCGACATCAGCATCGAAGACCTCATCGGCCGGCACCCCGTCGACACCAACGTGGAGCTGATCGCCGGGTACATCACCGGGCGGCGCGTGTTGGTGACCGGGGCGGGCGGTTCGATCGGCTCCGAGCTGTGCCGCCAGATCGCCAAGTACGGGCCGCGCGAGCTCATCATGGTCGACCGCGACGAGACCGGACTGCAGGTGGCGCAGCTCGGCACCGCGGGGCACGGCCTGCTCGACACCAACGACGTGGTGCTGGCCGACATCCGCGATACAGACACGCTCGACCGCATCTTCCTGGAGCGGGAGCCGGAGGTGGTGTTCCACGCCGCGGCGCTCAAGCACCTGCCGATGCTGGAGCAGTACCCGGACGAGGCGTGGAAGACCAACGTCCTCGGCACGCTCAACGTGATCAATGCGTCCCGCCGGGTCGGCGTCTCGACGTTCATCAACATCTCCACCGACAAGGCCGCCAACCCCACGAGCGTGCTGGGGCACTCCAAGCGCGTGGCCGAGAAGCTCACCGCCTGGGCGGGGGAGGACACCGGCATGCGGTACCTGTCGGTGCGGTTCGGCAACGTGATCGGCAGCCGCGGGTCGATGCTGCCCACGTTCCAGCGCCTGATCGCCGAGGGGCGGCCGATCACGGTCACGCACCCGCAGGCCACGCGGTACTTCATGACGATCCCCGAGGCGTGCCAGCTGGTCGTGCAGGCGGGCGGCATCGGCCGGGCGGGCGAGGTGCTGATCCTCGACATGGGGGAGCCGGTGTCGATCCTCGAGGTCGCCAAGCGCATGATCGCGATGTCGGGCAAGAACATCGAGATCGTGTTCACGGGGCTGCGTCCCGGCGAGAAGCTGCACGAGGAGCTGGTGGGTTCGCGCGAGAACCTCGAGCGCCCCTTCCACCCCAAGGTGTCGCACACGCGCGTCGACACCATCACGCCCGAGCGGCTCGACAAGGAAGGGTGGATGCGGCGGATGTTCTCCAGCCCCCGCAACAACGACACCGTGACGATCGAGCCCGTGGCCGCAGACCTCGCCCACGGCCCTGACAGGTCCGGCCGAGAATGAGCCCTGCCATCTGGGGCGCGGCGGCGGTCTCTTTCGTCATCAGCCTTCTGTCCGTCGTCGCGCTCCGACCATTGCTGCGCCGCTACTCCGTGCTCGACGCGCCCACCGATCGGTCGTCGCACACCAGGGTCACCCTCCGTGGCGGCGGTATCGCCCCCTTCCTCGGCGTCTGCGGCGGCACGATCGTCGCCCTTGCGGTTCCCGCGGAGTTCCCCGTCGCCATAGTGCTCGCGGTCATCATCGGCGCGCTGCTCGCCGGGGTGTTGGGCCTCATCGAAGATGTACGCGGACTCCGAGTCCCGGTTCGCGCGCTCGGCCAGCTCCTCACCGGAGCCGCGATCAGTGTGCCGCTCGCTGTCGTCTTCTCTCAACCGTGGTGGCTGGCGGTTGTCGGGGCCATTGCTGTGGCGGCGTTCATCAACATTGCCAACTTCATGGACGGCATCAACGGCATCTCCGGCGTGCACGCCGCGCTCATCGGGGGTGCGTACGCGGTGGTCGGGGTTCTCGCCGGACTTCCCTGGGCCTCCGTGCTGGGACTCGTCGTGGCAGCCGCCTTCCTCGGCTTCCTGCCCTGGAACATCACGAAGCCAGGGTTGTTCCTCGGCGACGTGGGCAGCTACCTCCTCGGCGCGGTCGTTTGCGCGATCGCCGTGGCCACCCTGTGGGCCGGCGTTCCCCCGGTCGCGGTGATCGCCCCCCTCGCCATCTACCTGACCGACACACTCTTCACGCTCCTGCGGCGTGCGGCACGCGGCGAGGCCGTGCTGCAGTCGCACCGCTCGCACCTGTACCAGCGGCTCACCGACACCGGTTGGGGTCATGCGGCGACGACGACCGTCGTTGGGGCCTTCACGGTGCTCACGAGTGCCGTCGGTGTCGGCTCGCTCGCCGGCTGGATCCCCGCGTGGGCGGCCTGGCTCTTGCTGGTCGGAATCGGTGCGCTGTACATCGCCCTGCCGCGTCTGCGTGGCCATCGTGTTCCGCCCCCGATGTCGCTGGACCTCGAGCCCGTCGCCGAGCCGCTTCCGACGCCGCCGCGGCCCGCGCACGATCCCCGCGTGTGGGCGGTCACCGGGGCGACCGGCTTCGTTGGGAGCGCCGTCGTGGACCGGCTGCGTGCGGAGGGACTGCAGGTGCGTGCGATCCGCACCCCGCGCCTGTCCCTCTCCGTGAGCATCGGCTCTCCCGACGCCATCGCGGAGAATGCGGCGCACCATGCGGCACGCGGTGAGCTGGCCGAGCAGTTCGCCGGCGTCGACGTCGTGGTCAATGCCGCCGGACTGGCCACGCCGGGCGCGCCGCCGACCAGCGAGCTCTACGGCGCGAACGCGCTGCTGCCCGCCGTCGTCCTCCAGGCGGCCGACGACGCCGCCGTCGCGCGCGTCGTGCATCTGAGTTCCGCCGCGGTGCAGGGCCATCGCCCCGTCCTCGACGAGAGCATCGACGCCCAGCCCTTCTCTCCGTACTCCCGGTCGAAGGCCCTCGGCGAGCGGGCGTTCTTCCGCGTGCCCCGCACCCACGGCGCCGATGCCGTGGTGATCCGCGCCACCAGCGTGCAGGGAACGGGGCGGCCTACGACCGAGTCCTTCAAGCGCGTCGCCCGTTCATCGCTGGCGAGCGTCGCGGGTGACGGGGCCCAGCCCACCGTGGTCAGCAGTATCGACGGACTCGTCGACTTCGTCGTGCGAGTGGCGTCGAGCGATCGCACGGTGGGGCCGATCATGCTGCAGCCATGGGAGGGGCTGTCCACCGCCGACGTGCTCCGCGAGGCCCGGGGCGCGGAACCCCGCCGACTGCCCGCGTGGCTGTGCACCGTCGTCCTTCGCTCCGCCCGCCTCATCGGCAGGATCGTGCCCGAGGTTGCCGGCATCGAACGTCGTGTGGCCCTCATGTGGTTCGGCCAGGCGCAGGACTCCGCCTTCGCCGCGGACTTCCCCGCGGACTCCGAGCGGCTGCGCCGGCTCCTCCGCGAGGACCGGCCCGCGGCTCCCCTCGACCTGACCCACCCCCGACGGAAAGAGAACGTATGACTGTGCTGATCACGGGTGGCGCCGGATTCATCGGCTCCAACCTCGCACGCCACATCAACCGGGTGTCGCCCGAGACCGAGGTCCGCATTTTCGACGACCTCAGCACCGGCCGAATGAGCAACCTGGAGGGCGTCCGCGCGCAGTTCGTGGAAGGCACGCTGAGCGATCCCGCGGCCGTCGACGCGGCCGTCGACGGGGTGACCGCCATCGCGCATCTCGGTGCTCTGGGCAGCGTCCCGCGCTCGGTGGACAATCCGGTCGGCAGCCACAGCGCCAACCTCACCGGCACCCTCAATCTGCTCGAGGCCGCTCGCAGCCGCGACGCGTACGTCACCTTCGCCTCGTCGAGCTCCGTCTACGGCGCGAACACCGCCCTGCCGAAGTCGGAGTTCGACTGGACGCGGCCGATGAGTCCGTACGCCGTCACCAAGCTCGGCGCGGAGGCGTACGTGCTGGCGTACACCCACTCGTACGGGCTGCCTACGCTCGCGTTCCGCTTCTTCAACGTCTACGGTCCCTACCAGCCCGCCGATCACGCCTACGCTGCCGTGATCCCGCGCTTCGTGGACGCGGCGCTCTCGGGCCAGCCGGCCGTGGTGCACGGCGACGGTCAGCAATCGCGCGACTTCACCCACGTCGACTCCGTCTGCCAGACGCTGTGGTCGGCGATCGATCGTCGGCTCAACCTGCCCGATCCGGTCAATCTCGCGTTCGGCACGCGCACCACGCTGCTGGAGCTCCTCGACGTGATCGAGGACGTGGTCGGTGGGCCGATCGCCCGCGAGCATGTCGGTTCCCGCGCGGGCGACGTCCGCGCTTCGCAGTCCGATGGCGTGCGCCTGCGGGAGTACTTCCCCGACGTGGCACCGACGCCGCTGAAGGAGGGGATCGAGTCGACAGTCGACTGGTTCCGCCGGACCGCCGAAGCGTGATGCGACACACCATCGTCCTGGCGACGACCGTCGACGTCTCGCTCACGCTGCTCAGGGGGTTTCCGGAGTTTCTCGTCTCGCGCGGCTGGGATGTGCACATCGTCTCGTCGGGAGGACCGCGACTGTCGGCGCTGAGCACGCTCGAGGGCGTCACGGTGCACGTGATCCCGATGCGGCGCGCGCCCTCGCCGATCGCGGACGCAACCGCGCTGTTCGCCTGGCTGCGCCTGCTGCGCCGCGTGCGTCCGACCGTCGTCTCGCTCGGCACGCCCAAGGCCAGCCTGCTCGGTCTGGTCGCGGCACGGATGCGTCGCGTGCCCGTGCGGCAGTACTTGCTCCGTGGCCTGCGGTTGCACACGACACGTGGCGTCTTGCGGACGGTCCTGCGGCTGAGCGAGCGCACGGCGATGGCGATGGCGACCGACGTGGTCGCCGTCAGCGGAAGTCTGCGTGCCGAGGCCCTGTCGCTGAAGCTCAACGGGCGGCGCGACATCGCCGTGGTCGGCGGCGGCAGCTCGAACGGCATCGATCTCACACAGTTCGCGGTCGAGCGCTTCGACGCTGACGCGAGGGCAGCACTCGCCGCGTCGCTGGACCTGCGGCCGGCGATACCCGTCGTCGGGTTCGTCGGGCGTCTGACGCGTGACAAGGGCATCGACACACTCCTGCTGGCCGTCGAGGAAATGCAGGCTCACGGCACGGCGGTCGAGCTGTTGCTGATCGGTGGCTACGACGACGACGAGGCCGAGCGATGGATCCGCGACGCCCGGGACCGAGGGCTTCATGTCACCGTCGTCGACCACGTCGCCGACCCCGCGCCTTACATCGCTCTGTTCGACATCGCGTGCATCCCGTCGCTGCGCGAGGGCTTCTGCAACGCCGCGGCCGAAGCGTCCGCGATGGGTGTGCCTGTCGTCGGCACTCGCGTCACGGGGATGGTCGATCCGATCCGCGACGGCGTGACGGGCCTGCTCTCAGCGGCGGGGGACCATCGCGCGTTGGCACGCCACCTCACCGCGCTCGTCGTCGATCCCGCCCGCGCCGAGGCCCTCGGGGCGGCCGGGGCCGCGTTCATCCGCGAGAACTACGAGCGCACCACCGTGCAGGGGCGATATGAGGCACGGTTGCAGGCCCTCGCCTCGGGGAGGAACGCGTGAACGCTGTCCGCAGGAATCCGCACGCCTCGCCGGCCCGCGCGGTGCTCCACGTCTTCTCCGCACTCGACCGAGGTGGCGCGGAGCTGCGCACGATCGACGTCGTCCGTGCGACCGGTCTCCGCTCGCAGTTCCTGGCGGCCTCCGGCCGGGCCGGGGCGCTCGACGAGACGCTCAAGAGCGAAGGGCACGACGTGCACCGGCTCCGAGTGCGCGGCCCAGGAGGCCTCGCGCGCATGGCGCTCCTGGTGCGACGTGAAAACGTCGGCGCGGTGCACTCCCACCTGGGCAGCGCGTCCGGCCCCCTCCTTCTCGCGGCCTGGGCGGGCGGCGCGCGCGTGCGCATCGTGCACTGCCGGAGCGATGCCGTCGGTGGTCGCTCCACTCCGCTGAAGCGTGCGTTGCTCGGAGCGTCCCGCGTGCTTGCGCGTCTGCTCGCGACCGATATCGTCGGCGTCAGCCCCTCCGCGCTCGCCGGCTCTGGTCTGGTCCGCGGGAAGTGGCGCACGCGTGCGCGGGTGGTGCCGAACGGTCTGGACGCCGCCGCTCTTCGTGAGCGCGCCGGTCGTGGGCGTCTCGTCCGTGCGGAGGACTCCGACACCCTCGTCGTCGCGAGCATCGCCCGCGCCGAGTCAGCCAAGAACCGAATGCGGACGCTCGCCATCTGGGCGGAGCTGGCACGCGCTCGGCGCACCACGCTCCGGCTGATCGGGCGCATGAGTCCCGCCGAGATGGCGGAGGCCGACCGGGTCGCCGCATTGGCACACGTCACAGCCTCCGGGTCTCGCATCGTCGTCGTCGGCGAGACAGATCAGGTGGCCGAGGAACTCGGAGCCGCCGACGTGCTCCTGGTCACGTCGATCCGTGAGGGGCTTCCCGGCGTGGTGCTCGAGTCGCTGGCCTGCGGCACCCCGGTCGTGGCGACCGATCTGCCGGGCGTGCGCTGGATCTCCACGCAGGTGACGGGCGTGCACACGCTGTCGCTCGACGAACTCGATGACAGGTGGGTGCAGAGTCTCCTCGACGCCCCCGCGGACCGCGACGCGATCGCCGCCTCGTTCGCCGCCAGCCCGTTCCAGCTCGCTGCCGCAGCGGACGCGCATCGCGCGCTGTGGCGGGTCCCCGGCGCCCGACCGTTTCCCCGCGTCCTTCGCTTCTTCAGCCTCGTCAAGCTGCACCGGGATACCTCCGGTGCCTACCGGGCCCTCACACCGCTGATGTCGAACGAGGAATGGGCGCCATTCCTCGAGGCGTTCGACCGCGTGGAGATCTACACCCGCGTGGACGAGTCGGTCATCGACGACGAGGGATACCTCCTGGACGACGAACGCATCAGCGTGTTCCCGCTGCCGTACTACGACGGCTGGCGCTCCTACTTCCTTCGCGCCCGGCGAATCAATCGGGCGATCGACGCCGCCATCGTCGACGACCGCTACGCCTACGGACTCTGGGCACCGAACCAGCTGGTCTCCCACGTTGCTCGCCGTACCAAGGCCCGCGACGCCGAGTTGCTCATCCGCCTCATCGGCGATCCGGAGGACGTTCTGACCGCCATCGTGCCGCGTCCGGTCGGACCGGTGCTGGCGAAGCTGGTGCGCCGGTCGACGGCCGCCGCGGTGCGCAAGGCGACGGCGGTGGTCTACGTCACCCTGCGCACACTGCAGGCGAAGTACCCGGCATCCCCGGGTGCGGACGTGCTGGCGCGGACCAACCTGCGGCTGGAACAAGCCGTCTTTGACATCGAGAAGAAGGATTACACCGCATTCCTCGCGGGTGGGCCCGTCTCTGTGATCGCCGTCGGCAGCCAACAGCAGAACTACAAGGGCCACGACCTCCTCATCGACGCGATCGCGGCGCTACGTCGCGAGGGCCGCGATGTGACACTCACCCTGGTGGGGCAGGGCGCGTTGCACGAGACACTGAAGGCGCACGCGGAGCGGGTCGGTCTGCCGGTTGCGTTCATCCCCCGCGCGGGGAGCACCGCCGACGTGGCCAGACTCATCGCGACTCACGATATCCTCGTGATGCCCTCGCGGACCGAGGGGATGCCGAAGGTACTTCTCGAAGCGATGTCCGTCGGCGTTCTCGCGGTGGGGGCGAGTGTGGGTGGCATCATCGAGGTTCTCGATCCGCGGTTTCGGTTCGTCCCCGACGACGGAGCGGCGGTCGCTGATCGGCTGCGGTCGTTCCTCGACGATCGAGCCAAGGTACCCGCCGCGATCGCCGAGCAGCAGACGGTGTTCCAGAAGATCTGGCACGAGCACTCGGGCGCGTCGGTCATGAGCAGCTTTCTGAAGGGATGGTCAGGTCATCGTGACGCGTGAAGACGCCGTCGAGGACACCGGGCTCGCGACTTCCGCGACGCGGGAGGGCACGCGCGGGCGGGACCTGTACCGCCGCGCCCTGCCGGCGATCCGCGTGCTGAGTCGCCTGGTGGAGGCGTTGCCGCGTGGCACACGGCGGCGTCTGATCGACTTCCGCTCCGGTTCGGACGGAAAGGTCGCCCGGCTCGTCAGATTCGTCGCGCTGCGCAGCGTGGCCGGGTCATGCGGTGAGCTCGTCGACGTCCACCGCCATTGCGACCTGCTCGGCGTCGAGGGCCTCCGCCTCGGCTCTCGGATCAGCATCCATCCCAAGTGCTACCTCGATGCGACCGGCGGCATCTCCATCGGAGACGATGTGTCCATCGCGCACCACACGACCATCCTTTCCACCACGCACACCTGGAGCGAAGAGGGACTTGCGATCCGTGACCAGCCGCTGGTCGCCGCGCCCACCCGCATCGCGCGCGACGTCTGGATCGGGGCCGGCGCGCGCATCATGGCGGGTGTCACCATCGGCGAGCGCTCGATCGTGGCCGCGGGGGCCGTCGTGACCCGCGATGTCGCGGCTGGCTCCATCGTCGCCGGGGTCCCTGCACGGGTGATCCGTGAGATCTGATATGGCTGCCGGAGCGCGAGAGACCAAGACCGTGGCGGTGGTGGCGCCGGAGGTCGGTCACGCCGACCGCGCCCGCGCGCTACGCTACCTGTTCGTCTGGGGGGCGATCCTCATCGTGCTCCTCGTGCAGGCGGAGGCGACGGATCCAGAGCGCATCGTGATGGCGGTCGAGTCTCTTCTGGTGTTCGCGTTCGCGTTCTACTGCCTGAGCCGGTGCACGGCCACCGGTTTCTGGTCGCCCGCCTCTCTGTTTCTGCTCGTGGTCGCGATCTTCCACATCAGCCTCATCGCGCACATGCTCACCGGGGTGGACCCGGAGTTGCCGAGGGCCGCGGACTACGTCTGGTACACCGGAGCGGCCGGGGCCAGGGCGCTCCAGCTCACGACGATCGGGATGGCCGCTTACACGGCCGCTGCGCTGCTGCGGGTGGGAGTGCACCGCGACCGGGTGCGTACCGAACGCACCGACGACGGCAGCTTGGCGATCCGGTTCTCCCGGCTGGGCGCACTCGTGCTAATCCTCGGCGTCCTCGCCTGGTTCTGGATGGCCACCTCGACCGTTGGCATCGCCGGGATCACCGGGTCGTACCAGAGCTTCCTGGCGGCGACGCAGGCCACCGACATCCACCTCACGTATCCGCTCATCGCGGTCGGACTCGGACTCGCCGCGTTGACGCCACTCGGCGTCATGCAGAAGACCGCACTCGTACTCTTCGCGATCTTCGGTGTTTTCGGCTTCTTCCTCGGTCTCCGTGGTGAGGTTTTGTTCCCGCTGGCGGTCGCGGTCTCGGTTATGGCCACACGCCGCAAGATGCCCAACTTCGGTCTGGTCGCCGTCGGTGGACTGCTCCTGCTCACTCTCATCAACGCCGCGAAGGAGATCCGTCAGGCGGGCCTGGGCGAGACGGGGTTCAGCCTGGCCGATGCCACGCCATTGGCCGCTCTGTCGGAGCTGGGGCAGACGCTCCGTGTCGTGACGACCGTCGTCAACTGGCATGACTTCGGCGGGGAACCCTTCCGCGGCGGCGACACCTACACCGTGTCGGTGGCACGTCTTGCCGAGCAACTGTTCATGACGGAGCGACCGTCGGCGCTGACGGACTTCCGGCTGTTCAACATCGAGATCTCCACGCGGGCGGGGAACATCGGCGGCTCGATCATCGGAGAGGCCTTCCACAACTTCGGCACCGGCGGTGTGGTCCTGGTCCTCGCGCTGAGCGGCCTGCTCTTCGCCGGATTCTCGCTCGGCCGGCCGTCACCGCTCTCCTTGGCGCTCTACGTGGTGATCGCGGTGCCGCTGTACAACCACATCCGTAACTCCTTCGTGCCGGTGCTGCCCAGCGTCGCGGTGGGGGTCATTCTCGTGCTGCTGGTCTACGCAACGCGGCGCTTCTCCCTTTCCCGACCCCGGACCGCTGCGCGTGCGTAGGGTCCTCCGGCTCATCAGTTCGGGCGTCGTCAGCCGGGCGGGCCGGACGACGCTGTGGTCGTTCGGGAACGTCGCGCTGGCTACCGTGGTCGGCGTTATCACGGCCCGTCTGCTCGGTGTCGACCTGCGTGGTGTCCTCGGCATCTTCGTCTCGGTGGCTGGGCTCGTGGTCTTGGTCGGCACCTGGGGTACCAACGTCGCCATCCGCCGCCTGTTGCCGCGGGGTGAGATCAGCGCGAAGCAGTACCTGCAGGTCAGCGCATTCCTGTTCCTGTTCCACGTGCTGCTGTTGCTGCTGGTGGTGTGGGGGCTGAGCGTGCTCGTCGATACGACATTCGCCGAACCGGTGGTGTTCTTCGGCTTCCTCGCATACGGCGCCGCCTACTTCTGGTCCAACCAGCTGCTCGATCTGATGAATGCCTCTGGACTGATGTCAAAGTCGGCAGCCACCAACGCGCTTGGCACGGCGGTCTGCATGGCGGCTCTCGTGGTGGCTGCGCTCGCCGGGGCGGGGCTCGGCGGAGTGGTGCTCTGCTACTTCGTATCCATGCTCGCCCAGATCGGCATCGGCATCGTCACCCTGCGGCACTCCTTCGGCGGCGTCGCGCAGCCGGGGGCCCGCGGGCATCTGCTCCGCCTGGGCCCGAAGCTGCTCGGACTGAACCTGGGTCAGGCGATCGCCTACCGGGCCGACACGGCACTGATCGGCGCCCTCGGCTCGGCAGGCGCGGCAGGCATCTACGCCGTCGCCACGACACCCGCCTCGGTGCTCACGATGCCGGCGACGGCGCTCAGCCAGGTGGTGATGCACGACGCGGCGGCGCGGACCATCTCCTTCCGCGGGATCCTCCGCCGCGTGTTCGGCCTGATGGCCGCTCTCGCCGTGCTCGTCGTCGTCGGCTGGCTGCTGGCGGATCTGGTGATCGCGATACTCTTCGGGCCCGATTTCGCGGAGGCGGCCGGTGTGCTCCGGGTGCTCCTGCTCGCGCAGCTGCTGCTGGTGCCGTTCATCGTCTTCTCCCGTGTCGTCGTGGCGTGCGGTGCGACCTGGTCCGCCAGCCTCCCCGGCATCGTCGGCGCCGTCACGCTGGTGGGGCTCGGTGTCGTCCTGATCCCCGGTCTCGGGGCCTTCGGCGGCGCCTGGGCGAGCGTCTGCGCGTACGCGGCGATGTCACTGGTGAGTTTCGTTCAGGTGTTCCGGTACCGGGACACGCTGCGCACGCCCGCATCGGACGACCGGAGCACGACGTGAGAAGGAAGGATCGCGGATGCTGAGAAGACTGTGGAGGTCAACGGCGCGGTGGTGGCGGTTCCGTCGCGACCCGATCGGTGCGGCTCGGGCGATGGGCGTCTCCGTGGGGGAGCGGTGCCGGTTCCTCGGGGTGTCGGCGAGCACCTTCGGGTCGGAGCCGTATCTGATCTCGATCGGCGACCACGTCACCGTCACGGGGGACGTCCGCTTCGTCACCCACGACGGCGGGGTGTGGGTGCTGCGGGACCGTCATCCCGATCTCGACGTGCTCGCCCCGATCTCGATCGGCAACAACGTGTTCATCGGGCTGCGCGCGACCATTCTCCCCGGGGTGACGCTCGGCGATGACGTGGTGGTCGCCGCCGGCAGCATGGTGACCCGGTCCTTCGGCGACGGGGTCGTCATCGGCGGTGTCCCGGCCCGCGTCATCCGCACGCTCGAGGAGTACGAGGCGGCGGCGGTCGCCGCGGGCATCCGGGTCAAGGGAATGGACCCGGGCGAGAAGCGCCGCACGCTGGTCGCGCACTTCGGCCTGGACCGACCGAGGTAGCGCGGCGCGGGAGGCGGCCGGAGCCGCCCCCGCTCACAGCAGCGAGACGTTCTCGGCGCGCGGCACGCGGTTGCGCGTGTCGAGCACGCGGGCACCCGAGTGGGCGACGACGTCGTAGTCGAAGGCGTCGTGGTCGGTGATGACGATCACCACATCCTGCTCCGTGAGGAGCTGCTCGCTGAACTCCTCGCGGGCCACGTTCGCCGGCCAGTTCGCCTCCGAGACGTGCGGGTCGACGGCGGCCAGGTCGGCGCCGAACCTGTTGAGCAGTTCGATGATCCGGATCGACGGCGACTCGCGGCTGTCGCCGGAGTTCTTCTTGTAGGCGATTCCGAGAAGCAGCACGCGGGCGCCGTTGAGCGCCTTCTTGTCGTTGTTGAGCAGCTCGATCGCGCGCTGCACGACGTAGTCGGGCTGGTGCTCGTTGAGGTCGTTGGCGAGCTCGACGAAGCGGAAGCTCTGACCGAGGGTGCGGCGCACCTGCCACGACAGGTAGCTCGGGTCCACCGGCAGGCAGTGCCCGCCGACACCCGGGCCGGGGGTGAACTTCATGAAGCCGAACGGCTTGGTGGCCGCCGCGTCGATGGCCTCCCAGACGTTGACGCCGAGCTGATTGGCGAAGATGGCGAGCTCGTTCACGAGCGCGATGTTCACGTGCCGGAAGGTGTTCTCCAGCAGCTTGGTGAGCTCGGCCTCCTTGGGCGTCGACACCGGGACGGTGCGGTCGACCAGCGACGAGTAGAACGCGTCGACCTTCTCCCGAGACCCGGCGTCGATGCCGGAGACGACCTTGGGGGTGTTGACGAAGGAGTACACCTGGTTGCCCGGGTCGATGCGCTCCGGGCTGTAGCCGACGAAGAAGTCCGTGCCGGCCGTCAGTCCCGAACCGGACTCGAGGATCGGGACCAGGAGTTCTTCGGTCGTCCCGGGGTACGTGGTCGACTCGAGGATGATGGTCGCGCCGGTCGAGACGTGCGCGGCGAGCGACGCGCCGGCGCTCTCGATGAAGGAGAGATCGGGGAGCGTCTCGCGCAGCGGTGTCGGAACGGTGATCACGGCCACGCCGAACCCGTCGATGCCGTCGTAGTCGGAAGCCACGCTGTAGCGCCCCGAGTCCAGCGCCGCCTGGAGCTGTGCGTCCGGGATGTCCTCGACATAGGAGGTCCCGGCGGCGAGGGCCGACACGCGAGACCGGTCCAGGTCGACGCCGATGACGGTGTAGCCGACCTCGACGGCGCGCATCGCGAGCGGCAGCCCGACGTAGCCCTGACCGACGACAACGACGGGACGAGAATCTCTGCTCATGTACTGGTTCCTGTTGCTCGATGGGGATGTCTCGGCGACGCCCCGGCCGGAGACGGAACGTCAGTCACACCGCGGAGCAACAACCAGCTTGGCATATCCCTCCGCCCGGGAGGACCACCACCGGTCAGCCGTTCGCGCACCCCTCGGCGGTGGAGACGGGCGTCTCCCGCGTCATGGGGGTGTGCCAGACGTCGACCGAGGCGCCGGGAGCGCCGGCGGCGGCGAACGAGAAGCTCAGCACATGGCTCGCAGTGAAGTCGTGCAGGATCTCGACCTTGTAGGCGGGGCGGCCGAGGTGCTCGCCCGTGCTCACGGCGTCGACGGGTTGTCCGTCGAGCGTGAGCGATTGCAGGCTGGAGCCCTGCGGTCCGTAGATCACGACATAGGAGCTGATCTCCCCCGCCGGGTAGTTCACCCCGACGATGTGGCCGGGCAGACGCGCGGCCTCCTCCGCCGTCAGGCTCGACGTCAAGGTGACGTCACCGCCGACGGCCTCTGGTGTGCGGCACGTCTGGATGGTCATGTCGAGGTAATAGGACTTCTTCGACCCGGTGTTGTCGTTGACGAACACACCCACGACGCTGGTGTCGTCGGTGTCGGCGGGCAGCACGCCCGCCATCCGCGAGCCGGAGATCAGCGTGGTCTCCTGGGGGTCACGCGACCAGTAGAGCAGGCGTCCCTCGCTCGCGGCGTGGTCGAGGGCGGTGACGAACCGGTCCGGGGCGAACTGTCCCGCGGTGATCTTGCTGAAGATGCCGGCCGCGGCCGCCCCGAAGAACACGTTCTGCTCGTCCGGGTCGTACTGGAAGTAGACCTCGTTGAGCAGCAGCGGCACGGCATTGTCGGCCGTGAGCGACTGGCCATCGGGCAGCGCCACCGGACCGGTCGCATCCAGTAGGTACGAGAGCGCGACGGGATCCAGAGAGATGACCGCGTCGAAATCTTCGTCGAAATACTCGGACCACCAGCCTTCCGCGATGCGGACCGCCTCCGGATAGTCGGGGACCATGGTGAGGTCGGGCGTGAAGCGGCCGATGTTGTCGCCGTAAAGGGCGACCTCATCGTCGGACAGGGGCACGATCGGCGCGCGGCGGTTCTGCAGGAAGTCGCGGCTCTGCGCCTCGCCGCTGACGGCGATCGCTCCTCCGTCGGTGCGGACGGTCAGAAACACCGCCGGGTTGCCACCGAGGCTGCGCGCCTCGGAGTTGCCCTGGAACATGAGCAGGTAGTCGCGCGGTCCGCTCCCACCGAGCGCGTTCGGAAGGATCGAGACGATATCGCGTGCCGGTGCGATCAGGGGCTGAATGCGATCAACGGCGTCGGAGAGGCGCTGTACGCCGTCCTGGACTTCGGGCAGAAGCCCGGCGCTGTCGATCCGGCTGAGCGAGGAGACGGAGTCGGCCAGGCCCTGGTCGATGGTGTCGAGGAGCGGCGCAAGCGCGGCGACCGCAGCCAGGTCGATGCGCCCGCCCACCGGACGGAAAGCGTCGAGGTTCACGGCACTCGCCGGAGCGACGACGTCGGTGGCGAGCCCGGCGGTCGTCTCAGCGACGATGCGCACGGCGCGGAAGTTGTCTCCGACGAACGGCACGCCTTCGGCGAGGCCCCACGCGCGGCCTCCCGACTCGGCGACGGCGGCCCGGGTTTGCACGGAGAGTTCGGAGCTGGCTCGCGCCGCAGCGTCGGCATCACCCGAGAGGATCGCGCGTTGCACGGCGGCGACCTCGGTCATGGCCTGCTCCAGGTGACCCCGGACCGACATCGCGCGGTCGTACAGGTTCTTGGCGACGAAGGCGCCTCCGATGAGGACGGCGAGCAGCAGCATGATGACGACGAGCCAGATCCAGCGGCGACGACGCGGGCGACGAGGCGGGGCGGCCTGTTCCTCCGGCTCATCCGCGGCCAGGGGCTCCCCGGATTGAGGGACGGTCGTGGTGCCTGTCGATGCCGCCGCCCGGAGTCTGCGGGCTTCTTGTCGACTTGTCGGGCGGGGGGCATCAACCATGCGTCCATTGAATCATCCTCGTTCGAACGTTCGGTGTGACGAATGATGGGGTCCGAACGCAGGGATGTGAGAAGGTCGTGTTCATGGCCCCTGTCGAGCGCATGTCAGCCTGCGGGCGAACTGCGCGCCCACCTCGGAGAAGGCGTCGGCCATGACGGTGCGGGTGTCCCACGTTGCGGCTGTCGCCCTGGCACATGCTCTGGTCGCGGACGTCGCCGAGCGCGGCGGCATACGAGCGCTCGTGATCAAGGGTCCGGTGGCCGTGGCGCAGGGGTTGCGGGCTCCGCGCCTCTCGGCCGACGCGGACGTGCTGGTGGCACCGGAGGACTTCGCGCGCTTCTGCGAGGACCTGGTCGCGCGCGGATGGCATCCTGCGCTGTACCGCGAGCCGCCGCGCATCATGACGATCCACTCGAAGACGTTCACGCACGACGACTGGCCGTGCGCGATCGACGTCCATCACTACTTTCCCGGGCTGTTCGGCTCTCCGCAGGAGGTCTTCGACCGGCTGTGGCAGACGCGCCAGATCGCAGTGATAGCGGAGCGGGAGATCGTCGTTCCCTCGACGGCGGGAATGGCGGTGTTCGTCGCGCTGCACGCGCTCCGCGCCCCCGACGACCCGCGCAGCCCTGGCGACCTCGACGTGCTGACCACTGCTCTGCGCGAACGCTTCGGGCCCGCTACGCAGCGCGAGTTCGTCGAGATCGCGCGAGTCGGCCGTGCACAGTGGACGCTCGCTCCGGTGCTCACATCGCTCGGGTGGGTGGGAGACGATGACGCGACCGTGGAGGAGAAGGCCGTCTGGAGGGACAACCAGCGCGACGTGATGAGCAAGTCGGCGCTGGTCTGGGGACGGGAGTTCCGCGCGGCGCTGCGCAGCGGCCGCATCCGCGGCATCGTTGACGCGGTGTGGATTCCCCGCGCCTCGATGCCGCGTCGCCGGGAGGACACGCTGCCGACCGTGCGGGAGCACTGGGCCTATCAGATCGAGCGGTGGCGACGCGGATTGCGGATCGCGCGTGCGAGCCGTCGCGACGAGTGAGCGGGATCCTGCGGCGCACGACGGCCGGGAGGGGTCTGCTCGCTAGGCTGGCGCCATGACCAAGCCGGTGCCCGTCGATCCTGCTGTCGGTGCCATGTGGCGGCTCCGGGCCACGGGCGTCGCCGACCGGGAGGGCCGCGTCGCCGTGCTCGTCCCCGTCGAGAACGCCGGTCGTCCTCCGTCAATGCCATCGGAACCGTCACGGTATATGCGCCTAGGCGGCGACGTGCTCTCGATCGACGGCCAGGGCGGGGTATTCACCTCATCCACCGTCGAGTCGGCCGACGCCGCGGGGGAGACCCCCGCCTCCTTGACAGCGGGCGCGTTGCGGCTCGTCCGCGTCGTGCTGCTCGTGCCCGACGAGGATCCCACCGTCCGGGACCCGCAGACGTGGAGCAAAGAGCGGGCGCTGGCGATGCTCGTGGAGCGCAGCGAGGCCCTCACGGCGCTACGGACGCCGCTGCGCACGATTGCCGCGCTGCTGGACGCCGTCGGCCACCCGGTGGTCGTGCGGTGGAGCGCGGCCGTATCGGTGGACGACGTCCTGGACGCTGTCTTCGACGTCGCTGCGCCTGGCGGACCGATCCGTGTCGCCCCCGAGGTCGAAACGGCGGTGATCGCCACCGCTTCGGTCCGAGTCGGCGGAATATTCCGGGGTCCGTTCCTCGATGCGCTTGCTCTGCCCGAGGGGCGCACCGCAGTGCTGAGCGCGCATCTCGGCGGCGCGCATCTCCGGATCCTCGATCGCACGGAGTCGGCCGTGTGGCATGCCGCTGACGGCGCACCGCTCGGCGAGCTCCTCATGCGGGTCGGACGGCTGACGGCAGGGCGCCAGGCGGGCGTGTCGCACGCCGAGGCGATGACGACGCTGCACGCAGAGGGTCTGCTGCGTGAGGAGCCGTCCTGGTCGGTGCGCGCCACGGCGGCCTGGGTGGCCGAGGATGAGCGCACGACCGTGCTGGACCTCGCGGCAGGACCCTCGCGCCTTCTCGCGCTGGACGGGTCAGCGCATTGGATCTGGACGATCCTCGCGGAGCGGTCCTCTCTCACCGAGCGCGACCTGGTCGACGAGTGTGCGCGTCTCTTCGGAGTCGCGGCGGACAGCATCGCCGCCGACGTTCGTGGCCTGCTCGAACAGCTCCGGAACGAAGGCCTGCTTCGGCCGACATGAGGTGGCCCGCTCCGCCTCGCCGTCGCGCACACGGCGCCCGGCAGAATACTGTCGAGTGATGGCTCACGAACTCGCACCGCGGTCGCGGCGGCTGGTCGTCCCCGATGTGCTGCGCGGGATCGCGATCGTCGCCATGCTCATCGCTCACGCGGCGCCGTTTCTGCCCGAGATGCCGCGGAGCGCCCGCTTCCTCACCGCCATGTTCAGCGAGCTGGCGTCCCCTCTGTTCGCTGTGGTGATGGGCATGTCAGCGCAGCTCATGTGGCAGGCGAGTGGGCGCGTCGGCATCACGCTGCTTCAGCAACTGCTTCGCGGGCTGTTCCTTGTGGTGCTGGGCGTGTGGATGGCCTCGTGGGGGTCGTGGGTGGCGGTCATTCTCGCGTACCTCGGACTCCTGCTGATTCTCGGGGCGCCGATCCTCCTCGCTCGCACGTCCGTCGTGATCGCGGTCGCCGCGGTCATGTTTGTCGTCAGTCAGCCCCTGCTCGCCGCGGCTCAGACCTGGACATGGGTGTATACGGCGCCGACGCCGGTTCGCGAGCTGATGACGTGGCTGTTCCTCGGGCCGCAGTACCGGGTGGTGAACCTGTTGCCGATGTTCCTTCTCGGGGCACTCCTCATCCGGCACGGGCTGCGGCGAGACCTCCTGCTGGGGGTCTTGGCGGCCTCGGGCGCGGTCTCCTACGCGGTCTGGGGCGTCGCGCAACGACTGGGTGACGTGCGATCGGGGGAGTACCTCGACACGATGAAGGACCTGGGCCTCGTGCTTGTCGTCTACGTCTGCGTCGTCCTCGCCGTGACAGTGCGACGACCGGGTGCGGAGCGGTTCTGGAGCAGAGTGTTCGTCCCCCTGGTCGCCTGCGGTCAGGTAGCGCTATCGCTGTACCTGCTGCACGTCGGGCTCATCGCGCTGTGGAACACCGCGTACGGTCGCCCGGTCGAGGACCTCTGGGTGGGGTGGCTGGTGATCGTTCCCGGGGTGATCGTGCTCGGATGGCTGTGGTGGCGTTTCGTAGGGACGGGGCCGGTGGAGTGGGTAATGGGGAGGATCACCGCACGGCCGAAGCCCTTGCGGCGCAAACGCGGGCTCAGGGCCCGCCCCACCGGGTGATCGGCCAGAGGATCGGTCCTGCCTTGCCGGTGACCTCGTCCCGGGTCATCCATCGCACGCAGTCCTCGTCGGCCTCGACGTTCCCGCGGCAGGGGGCCACGGAATCGGCGGAGTTCGCCCGGTTGTCGCCGAGCATCAGATAGGACCCGGCGGGAACCGTCACGGCGGGGAAGCAGCGCGTCGACACGGGGACGGAGTCGCAGTCGAGTTCGCCGGAGACGAACGGCAGGTCGTGCGCCACGTACGGCTCGGCGATCGGCGCTCCGTCGACCACCACGGCCCCACCGGCGTCGCAGCATTCCACGGTCTGCCCGGGGCCGGCGATCACGCGCTTGACGAGTACGTAGGGTCGGATGCCCGTGACCTCCCCGATCTTGTCCAGGGCGCCGCGCACCGCGTCGCCCGACGCGTCCGGCCGCTCCCACCCGTCGCCCGGACGGAACACCGCGATGTCACCCGGTGCCGGGTCCGCGGCCAGGTACGCCAGGCGGTTCACGATGAGCCGGTCCCCGGGCTCGAGCGTGGGGGTCATCGAGTTCGACGACGGTTGTCCGACGAACGCCACAATCAGCAGCGCGAGGCTGAGCGCGAGGGCGACATGGAACCATACACTGCGCACGAACCGCCGGCGCGGCCGGGCGGGCTCAGTCGTCGTCATCGCTTCTCCGGTCGCGCGGGCGGGGCCTCTTCATAATGTCAGACCGCACGTGACCGGGCGCCGCAAGCCGCTGCGACGCACGCGCTGACCCGCGGCACGCACGAGGGGTGCGGTGTCGGCACCGCACCCCTCGTGGCCGGCTCGTCAGAGGAGCGTGATGCCCACGTTCGAGGTGGTCGTGTTGTTGCCGGTCACGTCGTCGCCCGCGACGGTGGCCGTCATCGTCTGCTGCGGTCCGCCGAGCAGCCCGGTCACGATGCTCAGGTTCAGCAGCGAGTCGAGCGTCGTGCCCAGGTTGATCACCACGTTGCCGCCCGCCGGGATCGACGGGAGCGTGAGGGTGTAGTTGCCGTCGGTGCCGGCGACGGTGACACCGGCGACCGGGCCGATGTTCAGGGTCAGCAGCGACGGCGTGTACTGGATGGTGGTCGTGGCGCCGGCGGGGGAGGCGGCCGGGCCGTCGTTGGTGATCGTGAGCGTGTTGACCGTGGCGATGCTCGCGACGGCCAGGGGTCCTACGCCCAGGCTGAGCGTGATCGGCCCGCTAAGCGCGGGGACCAGGTCGCTGTCGGTGAGCGATGCGGCGGCCAGCGGCGTCGCCACCGCGGCCGCGATGACGGGGACCGACCAGGCCGCGCCCTTGACGACCGTGCGGCGCGAGATGCCCTTGTTCTTCTGGATTTCCTCGGTCACGTGAGTGTCCTCCCTCGTAGATGCAGATGCGGTTTCCCGCGGTGTCGTGAAGAGGCGACACGTTGTCTGCATCCCCCAGGAGCCCCTCCGTGGACCTCAAGCTAGGGCGGCGGGGAAGGGCGTTCCGGGGCTTCCCGCGAAAGACGCGCGGGGTGCGCCGAACCTGCGCGGAGTGTGCTCTGGGAGGGGCGCGCGGGCTAGGCGCGGCGGGCCGAGCGGAGCGCGCGCGGGGTTGCGGAGTAGGACTCGTCGAGGGCGCGGCGCAGGCTCATCGGCGACTGGAAGCCGGCGCGCTGCGCGATCTGGTCGATGCTCAGCACGTCATAGCGGCTGTCCATCAGCAGGGAGTGCGCCAGGCGGGCCCGCTGTCGCCGGATCTCGCCCGCCACGCTGTTGCTCACCTCGGAGAACACCAGCTGCAGCTGGCGCAGCGACGACTGCACCTCGCGCGCCACCCTGGCCGGGTTGAGCGACGGGTCGCCGCACTGCTGGGCGATCACCGCGATCGCCCGCTCGCGCAGGACCTCGTGGGGCGTGCCCTGCCCGGTGACACCGCCCACGCGGTCGAGCACGAGGGCGCCGCTCATCTCCATCACCAGCTGCTCGATCGCGTACTGCTCGATGGCCGACGCGTGCGCATCGGTGTCGAGCAGGCCGGCGATGAACCGTTGCAGCGACGCATCCAGCAGCCGCCGTTCGGGGTACACGCTCGCGTCGGGCGGGAGGGAGGGCACGAAGGACGCGATGGCCGAGCGGGGGACCAGTGCCGCGACGCAGCGCCAGACCCCGGCCGCACGGAGCCGCCGGGTGATGCCGTGCGGTGCGATGACGAGGCCGCTCTCGGTCTCCACCCAGGGCTCGCCGTCGACGCGCGACCACAGGGCCTGCGCCTCCAGGAACGCGAACACCGAGTGGTCGGGGTAGGCGCTGACCGTGTCGACGGTGAGCTCGGACGTGGCGCCGCCCATTCCGAGCAGCAGCACCCCTCCCGAGCTGCGCACGCGCGAGCGGAGACCGGGGTGGTCCCCGACTCGACGGATCCCGTGCAGGGAGAGCTCGCGGTCGTCGATCGAGTGGGCGGCCTTGGTGTTCACGAGGTCCTCCTCAGAGGTTCCGTTCCGCGGGGGGATCCGGGCGGAGGTTCGCTCCGCCCCGATCGCTCGAGGGTTCGGGGCGCACCGCCGGTGGACGACACTGCCCGATTTGAACAAGTATTCAGTGGAGCGCGCGGAAGTACAGGGGTGATCAGAGAATTCCCGCGCCGACGGGCACGGGGATGGTGGTGGTCGCCGTCGCGACGGTCCCGCCGATGGTGACCGTGAGCGTCACGGGGAAGGTCGCGAGCGCGCTCACCGTGACGCCGGTCGACGCTCCGGCGAGCCCGACGACGACCGACAGGTCCACGGCGCCGTCCGGGGCGACCGTGACGGTGCGCGTGCCGGTCCACGTGGTGGCGGGGAACCCGGACTGCCCGACGATCGGCGCGGTCTCGTAGACCGCGGTGCGTTCGCCCGCCGTCGTCCTGACACCGTCGACGGACCAGACGCCGATGCCCCGCGCGCGGCCGAGCGAGAGCGTGAGGTCGGTGGGACGCCCGATCGCGATCGTGATCGTCGCCGGGGCGGCGGTGATCGGGCTCGGCCCGTTCACGATCGTGAAGCGGGTGGGCACCGTGACCACGTTCTGGCTGGTGAGGACGCCGCCGCCGTCGAGCAGGGGAAGGGCCACGAGTGAGGTGGTGGCGCCCGTCCAGGCCAGGCTGAAAGTGGTGGCGCTGGCGGCCGCGAGCGGTGCGGCGGCGGCCAGCGCGATCACCGGGACGCTCCACGCGGCGGCATGCAGGACGGCTCGTCGCGACGGTCGGGGTGGGGGACGGTCGTCGTCGATCATGGGGCTCTCTCCCGTGGGTGCAGAAGCGTGACGTGCGGTCGCGGAGCGGCGACACGAACCGTCTGCATCCCCCAGGAGCCCTCCGTGGAAGAGACGGTAGGGGCGGGCGGACGGGCACGGGCGGCGCACCGGGGAAAAGCGCGCTGTGCGCGTTCTTTCTGCGCGGATTGTGCGTTCGACTCGGGGTGGGCGAAAGCGCCGCGGGCTCGGCCGCCGCCCCGGGGAGCTGCCGCGGTGCACGGATAGGCTGGCGCCATGTCCGACCGCATCCGGGTCGCCGCGATCGGCGCCGTCATCGACATCGACGCGTCGACCAGGGGTCCGGTGTTCGCGGATCGGGTGCGCGCCGCCTGGAGCGACGCGCTGACCGACGCCGACGGCCCGCTGCACTCCGTCGTCCGCGTTCGGGAGGGCGGCGACGAC
>NZ_SSDO01000112.1:0-2049 GCF_004794395.1 Microbacterium sp. K41
CGCCCACCGCGACCGCGCCCGCGGCGTACCAGTCGGCGAGGTTGTCGGGCTTGACGCCGCCGGTGGGCATGAGCGGGGCGTCGGGGAACGGGCCGCGGAGAGCGCCGAGGTAGGCCGGGCCGCCGAGCGAGGCGGGGAAGATCTTCACGACGTCGACGCCGAGCTCGAGCGCGCCCATGACCTCGGTGGGCGTGAGGGCGCCGGTCATCACGACGCGGCCGGTGTCGAGCATCGCGCGGGTGAGGGCCGGGAGCGTGCCGGGGCTCACCAGGAACTCGGCCCCGGCGTCGGCGGCCTGCGCGGCCTGCGCGGGGGTCGTCACGGTTCCGGCGCCGATGTAGGCGGCGTCACCGTGGCGGGCGATCAGCTCGCGGATCACGGCCGGGGCGTCGGGCGTGGAGTAGGTGACCTCGATGCCGGTCACTCCACCCCGGATGATCGCCTCCGAGGCCTCCAGGGCGAGTTCGGGCGAGGGGGCGCGGAGGACGGCGAGGACGCCGGTGGTGCGGGCGCGGGCGAGACGGTCGGACATGGCGCTCCTTGATCGAGGGATGCGTCCATTCTTCCGCACCACAACTTGTCATTACAAGTTGTGCTACTTGGCGACGAGCGTCGTCTCGAAGCTGTAGAGGTCGGGGCGGTAGCAGTGGTGGCCGAACTCGATCGCGGCGCCGGACTGGTCGAACGAGATGCGCTCCATCGTGAGCACGGGGCCGCCCGCCTCGATCTCCAGCAGCTCCGGCTCGTCGTCTTCCGCGCGGCGGGCGCCGATCTTCTGCTTCGCGATGCGGATCGCGACGCCCCGGGCGCGGAGCACCTGATAGAGGCCGCGCGACTCCAGCTGCTCGGTCGAGATGTCGGCCAGCTCGCGCGGGAGGTAGTTCTCGAGCACCGCGACCGCGACGCCGTCGGTGCTTCGTCTGCGGCGCAGATGCAGCACCTCGGTGCCGGGCTCGAGCCCGAGCGCGAGGGCCACCTCGTCGGTCGCGGGGATGATCTCGTGGGTCAGCACCTGCGTGCCCGGCTCGTGGTTCGCGCTCTGCAGGTCTTCGTACAGGCTGGTCAGCTCGACCTGCCGCGTGACCGAGCCCTGCACCACCTGGGTGCCGATGCCGCGGCGGCGCACGAGCAGGCCCTTGTCGACGAGCTCCTGGATGGCGCGGCGGATCGTGGGGCGGGAGAGTCCGAGCTGCTCCGCGATCGAGACCTCGTTCTCCAGGCGGGCGCCCGCGGGGATCGCGCCGGACTGGATCGCGCTCTGGAGTCGTGTGGACACCTGGAAGTAGAGCGGGACGGGCCCCGTGCGGTCGATGTCCGCGAAGAGCTCGTGGGGCCAGGGGGTGACGACATCGGCCATGGATGCTCCGCTCTGGGTTGGGGAGTCACATTGTAGCGACAATCATACGAGCGACTCCAGACGGCGTCGAGGCGCAGTATTCCGCGGATCCCGGCCGCGCCCGCGCACGACGGCGCCGCGGGTGACCTCCAAGATGCTTAAAGTGCTATTGTGCTGACATGACGGGAGCAGCGTGAGCTTCGGGTGGGATCCCCACCTGCTCGTCGAGCTCGGGCTCCTCGGGCTGGCGTTCGTGCTCTCGCTGGCCGTGGGTGTCGAGCGCTCCCGCAAGCAGAAGAACGCCGGGCTGCGCACGCACGTGCTGGTGGGCCTGGGCTCGGCCATCTTCACCCTCATCTCGGCCTACGGCTTCGAGGGCGTGCTCGGGCCGGAGGTGGCCGTCGATCCCTCGCGCATCGCGGCGCAGGTGGTGTCGGGGATCGGGTTCCTCGGCGCCGGCGTGATCTTCGTGCGCAACAACGCCGTGTCCGGGCTCACCTCGGCCGCGACCATCTGGGTGGTCGCGGCGATCGGCATGGCCTGCGGGGCGAACATGCCCCTGCTCGCGATCGCGGGCACGGGTCTTCATCTCCTCACGGTCGGCCCGCTGTCGCGGCTGCGCGACCGCGTGCGCCCCGAGCCCGAGCGCCTGCGCGTGACCCTGCAGTACGAGGCCGACCGCGGCGCGCTGCGCGAGGTGCTGGCGGCGGCCG
>NZ_SSDO01000113.1:0-24040 GCF_004794395.1 Microbacterium sp. K41
CGGCGGGGGTCCGTCGGGGGTCGAGCGTGCGCCGGGGGGAGGAGGCAGCTGGGGATCGGTCACGCCCCCCATCCTAGAGGCGCTGCCGTCCTCGCCCCCGGGCACCGCAGCCGTCAGACCCGCCGGAGCAGTCCGACGCGGTCGTACACGTCGGACAGCGTCGCATCGGCGACGGCGTCCGCGCGGGCGGCGTTCGCGGCGAGGATGCGGTCGAGCTCGGCCGGGTCGTCGAGGAGCTCGAGCGCGCGCTCCCGCACCGGCCCGAACTCCGCCACCACGACCTCTGCCAGGCCCTTCTTGAAGTCTCCGTAGCCACGGCCCGCGTACTCGTCCTCGATCGCGGCGATCTGCCGACCGGTGAGGGCTGCGTAGATCGTCAGCAGGTTCGAGACACCGGGCTTGTTCTCGCGGTCGAACCGCACCGAGCCCTCGTTGTCGGTCACGGCCCGCATGATCTTCTTGGCCGACTTGGCCGGGTCGTCGAGCATCCACAGGACGCCGGCGTCGCTCTCCGCCGACTTCGACATCTTCGCGGTCGGGTTCTGCAGGTCGTAGATCCGTGCCGTCTCCTTCTGGATGACGGGGATCGGCACCGTGAAGGTGGGACCGAAGCGCGTGTTGAAGCGCTCGGCGAGGTCGCGCGTGAGCTCGACGTGCTGCTTCTGGTCGTCGCCGACCGGCACGACGTCGGTCTGGTAGAGGAGGATGTCCGCGGCCATGAGCACTGGATAGGTGAAGAGTCCGACGCTGGTCGCGTCAGCGCCGTACCGGGCGGACTTGTCCTTGAACTGCGTCATGCGACCGGCCTCGCCGAAACCGGTGATCGTGCTGAGGATCCAGGCCAGCTCGGCGTGTGCGCGCACGTGGGACTGCACGTACAGCGTCGACTGCGAGGGCTCGATGCCCGCTGCGATGTACTGCGCAGCCGTCCGGCGCGTCTTCTCCCGCAGCTCCGCCGGCTCCTGGGCCACGGTCAGGGCGTGCAGGTCGACCACGGAGAAGAAGGCGTCGTACGAGTTCTGCAGCTCTCGCCACTGCAGGAGAGCGCCGATGTAGTTGCCGATCTGGAGGGAGTCGGCGGAGGGCTGCATTCCGGAGTAGAGACGAGGCTTGTTCACCCGTCAATCCTATGCGCCCGTCGCGCGGCCCTCCGCGCGGCCGTCGCCTACGCTGGCGGCATGACCGAGACACCCCCGCCCGCACGAGGCCAGGTCTTGCTCGACGCCCTCGGAGCGGAGGCGGAGCGACTGCATCCGGAACTGCTCGCCTCGTTCCGTCGCCCCTCGGCCGTCGGTCACGCGGAGGGGGTGTTCACGATCGCGGGAAGCCGCTTCGGTCGATGGTCGGCGCTCGCCCGTCCCGTCGTGGGCCCGCGTCTGCTCGTCACCGCCCGGGGCCGCGCGGTGCCCTTCACGCTGATGACGGTGTCCGGGCGGTCTCCGTCGGGGCGTGCCACGCTCGACTCCGTCCGCGTGTTCGGCTTCTCCCGCGGTGCGCAGGAGATCGCCGACCGTCTGACCGTGAGCGTCCGCCCTGGGCTGGTGCGCAACCTCCTCGGCTCGCGCGGTCGGGTCGAGCTGATCGAGGCGTGCTCCGTGACACCGGAGGGGTTCCTCCGCATGAGCACGGTGCGGGTCGCGCTGCGTCTGTGCGGTCGACGGGTCGCGCTCCGCGGACCCCTCGGCGTGCACGTCGATCTCGTGGACGGCTGGGACGAGGAGCACCGTCGTCGCACGATCGACATGCGCGCGGTGAACCCGGTGCTGGGAACGGTCTTGGAGTACCGCGGGTGGTACCGCGAACAGGACCGGCACGCTGCTGCGCAGCCCGGCTCGCAGCCCGGCTCCTAGCGAGCCGATCCGTCTCCGGGGTGAGGTGCCCTCAGTACGAGTAGTCGACGACGACCGGTGCGTGGTCGCTCCAGCGCTGGTCGTAGGCGGCGGCCCTGGCGACGTGGTAAGCCTCGACCCGTTCCGCGAGAGCGGGAGTTGCGAGGTGGTAGTCGATGCGCCACCCGGAGTCGTTGTCGAATGCCTTCCCGCGCATGGACCACCACGTGTACGGACCGTCGACCTCACCGTGGAAGCGGCGCCCGACATCGACCCAGCCGAGGCCGGTGCCGACCGAGCCATCGGTCCCCGTGATCGACGTGCCCGCCTCGCCGAGGAACCGGTCGAAGTACGCGCGTTCCCGCGGGAGGAAGCCGGCCTTGGTGCGGTTCCCGCGCCAGTTCTTGATGTCGAGCTCGCGGTGGCCGACGTTGAGGTCGCCCGTGACGAGGGCGAGGGCGCCGTCGGTGTTCAGCGACGCGAGTCGGGCCTCGAACGCGTCGAGGAACTTCCACTTCTCGTCCTGCTTCGGGGTGTCCGCCTCGCCCGAGTGCACGTAGGCGCTGACCACCGTCAGCGGCCGGTCGCCGATCACGTAGTCGGCCTCGATCCAGCGACCCTTCGAATCGAAGTCCTCCGGCCCGAAGTCGGTGCGGGAAGCGACGGCGGGGAGGCGGCTGGCGATCGCGACGCCTGCGCGCCCCTTCGCCGTCGCCTCGTCGTGCACGAAGGTCCATCCGGGGAGGGCGGCCTCGATGTGCTCGTCCTGGCCGCGGACCTCCTGCAGGGTGAGGATGTCGATGTCCGCCGCGTCGAGCCACGAGCTCATCCCGTTGCGAGCCGCCGCTCGGATCCCGTTGACATTGACCGTGGCGATACGCAGATGAGGCATTCCTCCAGCCTAACGAGCGCCTCCGACATCACCGCGGTCCTGGCGGTGGTTGAGCTCCGTGAGCAGACGCTGTGCCAGTGGGGAACCCGCCGGCAGCGGGGGCGGGGCAGTGGCCTCGAGGTGCGCCACTTCCTCCCGTGCGCGGCGCAGCGCCCGCTCGGTCGCCCACACGCGGTACCAGGGGGCGGCATCGCGCTCCGCCTGCGCGTCTCGGGCTCGGATGCGCGCGGCGACGAGCAGCGCCCGGTGCTCGTCGATGCGGCGCTCCGCCTCGGTCTGGGCGAGGAGCGGCAGGTCGCGGTCCTGCGCCGTCACCGCCATCCACGACGCCGCGACGAGCATCACGACGCCGTTCACGCGGAACCACAGCAGCAGTCCGACGAAGATCGCGAACGTGGCCAGGAGAGGGTTCGACGGCGTGTAGCTCAGCAGGAAGCCGACACCGAACTGCAGCACGGTCATGGCCGCACCGCCGAGGAGTGCGCCCGGCCAGATCACTCCCCAGTGCAGCGAGGTCCCGGTGAGGAATCGCACCATCGCGGCCAGGGCCCCGGTCAGGAGCACGAAGGACACGAGCACGGTCCCGATCCGGATGCTGAGGTTCAGCCCGTCCGATCCGGAGTCCCACCCGAGGAGGGTGAGGAGCCAGCGCAGCACGGCCGCACTGGCCGAGCTGAGGGCCGACCCGAGGATCAGGGCCACCCCGAAGATGAGGGCCGCGAGCAGATCGCGGGCCTTCAGCAGCAGGTAGCTGCGGCGGTCGGGCTCGAGCCCGAAGATGTCTCGCACGGCGCGGCGGGAGAAGGTGACCCAGCCGATCGCGGTCCAGATCACCGTGCCCAGGGCGATGAGGCCGGTGACGCCGAGCACGCCGGTCGTGTTGGAGGCGATCTCCTGCACCTGCTGCGGTGTGAACACGCCGCCCTGATCGAGGATCAGGTTCGGGATGTAGTTGTTGATGATGTCGATGAGGCCGTTGACTGCATCTTCGCTGCCGCCCAGCCAGAGACCGGCGATGGCGAAGGCCAGGTACACCGCGGCGAAGATGGCGAACAGCGCCTGATAGCTCACGCCCGCGGCGAGCAGGAAGCCGTTGTGCTGCAGGAAGTGTCGCCACACCCGCACCGGGAATAGTCCCAGGGTGCGCTGCGTCAGCGCGGTCGCGCGCTCGACCGCCGCATCGAGACGACCGGGCTCGGTCGCGGCACCAGTGGGGTCGGACACGACCCCACCCTATCCAAGGCGCCCCACGCCGGGACGCCTCCGAGACGCGCGAAGGGCGGCTCCGCAGTCGGAGCCGCCCTTCGCGCGGGGGAGGAGATGCCTCAGGGGCGTCCGCGAAGGACCGCCTGCTTGACCTCTGCGATCGCCTTCGTGACCTCGATGCCGCGGGGGCACGCCTCGGAGCAGTTGAAGGTCGTGCGGCACCGCCACACGCCCTCCTTGTCGTTGAGGATGTCGAGGCGCACGGCGGCGTTGTCGTCGCGCGAGTCGAAGATGAAGCGGTGCGCGTTGACGATGGCCGCCGGGCCGAAGTACTGACCGTCGGTCCAGAACACGGGGCACGAGGAGGTGCACGCGGCGCACAGGATGCACTTGGTGGTGTCGTCGAAGACCTCGCGGTCGGCGATGGTCTGCAGGCGCTCCTTGCCCTTCTCCGGCACGGAGTTCGCGACGAGGAACGGCTGCACCTCGCGGTACGACGCGAAGAACGGCTCCATGTCGACGACGAGGTCCTTCTCCAGCGGCAGACCCTTGATGGCCTCGACGTAGATGGGCTTCGAGATGTCGAGGTCCTTGATCAGCGTCTTGCAGGCGAGGCGGTTCCGTCCGTTGATGCGCATGGCGTCGGAGCCGCAGATCCCGTGGGCGCAGGAGCGGCGGAACGTGAGCGAACCGTCGACCTCCCACTTGATCTTGTGCAGGGCGTCGAGCACGCGGTCGGTGGAGTAGAGCTCCACGTCGTAGTCGACCCAGTGCGGCTCGGCGTCGACCTCGGGGTCGAACCGGCGGATGTTGAACGTGACGATGAAGGACTGGATGCCGGTGTCTTCGGTCGTCTCCGCGGGGGCTTCGGCGATGGCGTTCGACATGGTCAGTACTTCCTCTCCATCGGCGGGTAGTTCAACTCGCCCTTGTCGTTCTTGGTGAACACGACGGGCTTCCAGTCGAGCTTGATGTGGTCGCTGGGGTCCGACGAGTGCGGGTCGCCCGTCAGGTAGGCCATGGTGTGCTTCATGTAGTTCTCGTCGTCGCGCTTCGGGAAGTCGTCGCGCATGTGACCGCCGCGGCTCTCCTCGCGGTTCTGCGCCGCGTAGACGACGACCTCGGCGATGTCGAGCAGGAAGCCCAGCTCCACGGCCTCGAGCAGGTCGGTGTTGAACCGGTGGCCCTTGTCGTCGACGTGCACGTTCTTGTAGCGCTCGCGCAGCTCGGCGATCACGCCCAGCACGTGCTGCAGCGACTCGTGCGTGCGGAACACCTGCGCGCCCTTGTCCATCTCGTCCTGCAGCGTCTTGCGCAGCACGGCGATGCGCTCGGTGCCCTGGTTGTTGCGCAGGTCCTCGAGCATGCCGGAGACGAACGCGGCGGGGTTCTCGGGGAGCGGAACGAACTCGGCGGTCTTGACGTACTCCACGGCGTTGCGGCCGCTTCGCTTGCCGAAGACGTTGATGTCGAGCAGCGAGTTGGTGCCGAGGCGGTTGGCGCCGTGCACCGAGACGCACGCGCACTCGCCGGCGGCGTACAGGCCGGGCACCACGGTGTCGTTGTCGGCCAGCACCTCGCCGTTGTTGTTGGTGGGGATGCCGCCCATGGCGTAGTGCGCGGTCGGCATCACGGGGACGGGCTCCACGACCGGGTCGACGCCCAGGTACGTGCGCGCGAACTCGGTGATGTCGGGGAGCTTGGTCTCGAGCACCTCGGCACCCAGGTGCGTGCAGTCGAGCAGCACGTAGTCCTTGTGCGGTCCGGCGCCGCGGCCCTCCGCGACCTCCTGCACCATGCAGCGCGCGACGATGTCACGCGGCGCGAGGTCCTTGATGGTGGGGGCGTATCGCTCCATGAACCGTTCGCCCGAGGCGTTGCGGAGGATCGCGCCCTCACCGCGGGCACCCTCGGTGAGGAGGATGCCGAGTCCGGCGAGTCCGGTCGGGTGGAACTGGAAGAACTCGAGGTCCTCCAGCGGGAGGCCCTTGCGCCAGACGATGCCGACGCCGTCGCCCGTGAGAGTGTGCGCGTTCGACGTGGTCTTGAAGATCTTCCCGAAGCCGCCGGTCGCGAAGATGACGGCCTTGGACTGGAAGACGTGAAGCTCACCCGTGGCGAGGTCGTAGGCGACGACGCCGGCGATCTGGGTCTTGCCCGCCTCGTCCTTCACGGTGATGAGGTCGAGCACATAGAACTCGTTGAAGAAGTTGATGCCGAGCTTGACGCAGTTCTGGAACAGCGTCTGCAGGATCATGTGACCGGTGCGGTCGGCGGCGTAGCAGGCGCGGCGGACCGGGGTCTTGCCGTGCTCGGCCGTGTGACCGCCGAAGCGACGCTGGTCGATCTTGCCCTCGGGCGTGCGGTTGAAGGGAAGGCCCATGTTCTCGAGGTCGATGACCGCGTCGATGGCTTCCTTCGCGAGGATCTCCGCCGCGTCCTGGTCGACGAGGTAGTCGCCGCCCTTGACCGTGTCGAAGGTGTGCCACTCCCAGGAGTCCTCCTCGACGTTCGCGAGCGCCGCCGCCATGCCGCCCTGCGCGGCACCGGTGTGCGAGCGCGTCGGGTACAGCTTCGAGATCACGGCCGTCTTCGCGCCGGGGCCCGCCTCGATGGCCGCCCGCATCCCGGCGCCGCCGGCACCCACGATGACGATGTCGAACTGGTGGTAGTGCACGCCGTCACGGACGACGGAATCCTGGGTCTGGGTAGTCACTTCTCGTATGCCTCTTCTTCTAGCCCTGCGCCTGGCAGGTCTCCCACAGCGTGCTGGACTCGGTCACACCCAGGCAGGGGTCGAACGTGAAGACGACCAGCGTGCCGAGGATAATGAGCAGGCCGGCGGCCAGCCCGAGTGCCCACACGAGTGCCTTGCGGGCGGTGGCGTTGGTCACGTAGTCGTTCACGATCGTGCGCATGCCGTTGGCGCCGTGGATGAGCGCGAGCCACAGCATCAGCACGTCCCACCACTGCCAGAACGGCGTGGCGAACTTGCCGGCGATGAACGCGAAGTCGAGGGCGTGGATGCCCTCGCCGAGCATGAGGTTGACGAAGAGGTGGCCGAAGATCAGCACGACGAGCACGACGCCCGACACGCGCATGAAGACCCAGCCCCACTTCTCCAGGTTCACCCCGCGCTGACGGCGGGCGGGGGCGACGGCGGTCTGAGCGCTCATCAGTGTCCTCCTCCGAAGCCGGCGAATGCGAGCATCAGGTGGCGGGGCACGAAGCCGGCCATGATGATGCCCCAGACGAGCAGAACGCCCCAGAAGAGCTGGCGCTGGTACTTGGCGCCCTTCGACCAGAAGTCCACGGCGATGATGCGCAGACCGTTCATGGCGTGGAACACGATGCCGGCCACGAGCACGACCTCGCCGAGCGCCATGACCGGGTTCTTGTACGTGCCGATGACCGCGTCGTACGCCTCCGGCGACACCCTGATGAGCGCCGTGTCGAGCACGTGCACCAACAGGAAGAAGAAGATGGCGACTCCGGTGATGCGGTGAAGCACCCACGACCACATGCCTTCGCGACCCCGGTAGAGGGTGCCGCGGGGGGTCTTGGACGTGGTTTCCGAAATCGACGGTGTCAAGCGAGCGCTTGTGGACACGGTCGTCCTCCCTGGATCGATGTGACTCGGTCGCGTGCGCCGTCTCGACCCCTCGAAGTGCTGGGGAGGGGCAGGCACGCCCGATCGCCCTCCATCCTATTCCTGTGAGAAGGCCGTGGGCGACGAAGGGGACCCTAACCAGCGGGCGCCGCCCGGATCCGGTCGGGACCGCGTCGCCGCGGAGCGGCTCACGGGGACCGAGCGGGCCGGCTGGGTACGCTGGCCGGGTGAGCGAACCCATCGAGGACTTCTACGCGGTGATCCCGGCCGGAGGCATCGGCAGCAGGCTGTGGCCGCTCTCCCGGGCGGATGCGCCGAAGTTCCTGCACGACCTGACCGGCTCCGGCCACTCGCTGCTGCGCGACACGTGGGACCGCCTCGAGCCCCTCGCCGGACCCGATCGGATCGCGGTGGTCACGGGACGGGCGCACCGGGCGGCGGTGGAGGCCGAGCTGCCCGGCATCGCCGATCTGAACGTGTTCCTGGAGTCGGAGCCGCGCGAGTCCGCCGCGGCGATCGGACTGGCCGCCGCCGTGCTGCACCGGCGCGACCCCGATGTGATCATCGGCTCGTTCAGCGCCGATCACGTCATCCGCGGCACGCGCGTGTTCGAGTTCGCGGTGCGAGACGCGGTCGAGGTCGCTCGCGAGGGGTACATCTGCACGATCGGCATCGCCCCCACGGAGCCCGCGGTCGGCTTCGGATACATCAAGAAGGGCTCCGAGCTCGTCGTCGAGCGTGCCCGTGAGGCCGCGCTCGTCGAGAGCTTCGTGGAGAAGCCCGACCTGGAGACGGCCAAGGCGTACCTCGCCGACCGGGGCTACCTGTGGAACGCGGGCATGTTCATCGCCAAGGCGAGCGTCCTGCTCGACGAGCTCGCCGCGAACGAGCCGGAGCTGCACGCCGGGCTGCTCGAACTGGCCGAGGCGTGGGACGATCGCGAGCGACGGGGCCCGGTCGTCGACCGCATCTGGCCTCGCCTCAAGAAGACGGCGATCGACTACGCGGTCGCCGAGCCCGCCGCGCGTCGTGGTCGCCTCGCCGTCGTCCCCGGGCACTTCGACTGGGACGATGTCGGCGACTTCGCGTCGCTCACCAAGCTCATCACCAACGGCAGGAAGAACGACCTCGCCGTTCTCGGGCCGCGGGCGCGGGTGCTCACGGATGCCGCCAGCGGCATCCTCGTCAGCCAGACCTCCCGCGTCATCAGCCTCGTCGGCGTCAAGGACATCGTCGTGGTCGACACCCCCGACGCGCTTCTCGTCACGACGGTGGAGAACGCGCAGCGCGTGAAGGGCGTCGTGGAGTCGCTGAAGCTGAACGGACAGGGCGACGTGCTCTGATGAGCAGTGATCGGTGCTCATCGGGTGGGTTGATTTCAGCTTTGTAACCTTTCGCCAGCGCCGGGGGCGACGTGCGTGCACGAAGGCTGAAACACTAGGTAACTTTGATCGATCCGCGATGGTCGCGGTTCCGTTGAGGGAGGCATGAGTTGACCATCTCCACCACCAAGAAGCTTCTCGGCGCGACCGTCGCCGCGGGCGTCATCTTCGCGCTCGCCGGTTGCGGCCAGGCACCGACCGACGAGGCCGGGGGATCGGACAAGCCGGCCGACTCCGACTTCCTGCCCTGCCTGATCTCCGACGCGGGCGGCTGGAACGACAAGTCGTTCAACCAGTCGGCCAAGGAGGGCATGGACAGCGCCGCCGAGGAGCTCGACATCAAGCCGCTCGAGTTCGAGTCGGCGAACGACAACGACTACGCGCCGAACCTCGAGACCGCGGTGTCCGAGGGCTGCTCGCTCATCGTCTCGGTCGGCTTCAAGCTGTCGGCCGCCACGGTCGAGTCGGCGCTCGCGAACCCCGAGATCGACTACGCGATCATCGATGACTGGGCCGACAACGACTTCGACGGCGAGGTCGACGCGCCCAACATCAAGCCCCTCGTGTTCGACACGGCTCAGGCCGCCTACCTCGGCGGCTACGCGGCCGCGGCGTGGTCGGCGCAGAGCGGTGTGAACAAGGTCGGCACCTTCGGCGGCATGCAGATCCCGTCGGTCGCCGTGTTCATGGACGGCTACCAGCTCGGTGTCGAGAAGTACAACGAGGACAAGTCGGCTTCGGTCCAGGTCTTCGGATGGGATGCGGCGACGCAGGAGGGCTCCTTCACGGGTGGCTTCGACGCGAACGACACCGCCAAGCAGACCGCTCAGGGCGTGCTCGACCAGGGCGTCGACGTGATCCTCCCGGTCGGTGGCCCCGTCTACCAGAGCGCCGCGGCGGCCATCACCGACAGCGGCAAGGACACCCTGATGCTCGGCGTGGACAGCGACCTCGCGGTTGCCGACCCGAGTGTTGCGGGCATGACCCTCGTGTCGATCATGAAGGCCATCGACGTGGCTGTGCACGACGCGACGATCGCGGCCGCCAAGGGCGACTTCGACCCGGAGCCCTACGTCGGGACGCTCGAGAACGAGGGCGTCAAGCTGTCCGGCTTCGGCGACTTCGAGTCCCAGCTGCCCGAGGGCCTGATGGACGAGCTGAAGACGCTGCAGGAGCAGATCATCTCCGGCGACATCACGGTGGAGTCGAAGAACTCGCCGTGATCTGAAACGGTCCGACACGGGGCGAGTGGTGAGCAGGCTGCCACTCGCCCCGTGCCGTGGACGGACGACGATTCTCCTGAATGACACTTCTGGATAAGGTGCAGATATGAAGCTCGAACTTCGCGGCATCACCAAGCGATTCGGCAGCCTCGTGGCCAACGACCACATCGATCTGGTGGTCGAACCGGGGCAGATCCATGCCCTCCTCGGGGAGAACGGCGCGGGGAAGTCCACCCTCATGAACGTCCTCTATGGCCTGTACCAGGCCGATGAGGGAGAGATCCTCCTCGACGACGAGGTGCAGCACTTCCGCGGCCCGGGTGACGCGATGGCTGCGGGGATCGGCATGGTGCACCAGCACTTCATGCTCGTACCGGTGTTCACGGTCGCCGAGAACGTGATGCTCGGCCACGAGCAGACCAAGGCGCTCGGCACCCTCGACATCGCGAAGGCCCGCCAGCACGTGCGGGATGTCGCCGCGCGCTTCGGCTTCGACATCGACCCCGACGCGATCGTGGGCGACCTGCCCGTCGGCGTGCAGCAGCGGGTCGAGATCATCAAGGCGCTCTCGCGCGACGCGAAGGTGCTCGTGTTCGACGAGCCCACCGCGGTGCTGACCCCCCAGGAGACTGATGAGCTCATGGGCATCATGCGGCAGCTGCGCGACGAGGGCACCGCGATCGTGTTCATCACCCACAAGCTCCGCGAGGTGCGGGAGGTCGCCGACACCATCACGATCGTCCGCCTCGGCCGGATCGTGGGGGAGGCGTCGCCGACTGCGTCGAACGCGGAGCTCGCCTCGCTCATGGTCGGCCGCGCGGTCGAGCTGACGGTGCACAAGGAGGCGCCGCGACTCGGCGAGGGCGGGCTGGCGGTGTCCGGACTGCGGGTGCTCACCCCGGGCGGCGCGATCGTCGTGGACGGCGTCGACTTCACCGTGCGACCGGGCGAGGTGCTCGCGATCGCCGGCGTGCAGGGCAACGGCCAGACCGAGCTCGTGGAGGCCATCGTCGGTCTCGCGGCGCGCGTCGAGGGCAGCATCGTGCTCGACGGCAAGGAGCTGGTCGGCAAGAGCGTGCGCGCCATCCTCGACGCGGGTGTCGGGTTCGTCCCGGAGGACCGCACGGAGGACGGCTTGGTCGGCGGGTTCTCGGTCGCCGAGAACCTGGTGCTCGACCGCTCGGACGACCCGGCGTTCAGTCGCGCCGGCACGCTCAAGCGCGCCGTGCTCGAGGAGTTCGCGCGCGAGCGCATCAAGGAGTACGACATCCGCGCGCAGGGGCCCCACACCCCGGCGGGCACGCTGTCGGGTGGAAACCAGCAGAAGGTGGTCATCGCCCGGGAGATGAGCCGCGACCTGCGCCTGCTCGTGGCGGCGCAGCCCACTCGCGGCGTCGACGTCGGCTCGATCGAGTTCATCCACAAGCGGATCATCGAGACGCGCGACGCCGGGATCCCCGTCGTCGTGGTCTCCACGGAGCTGGACGAGGTCGCAGCTCTCGCGGACCGGATCGCGGTCATGTACCGCGGCACGATCGTCGGCATCGTCCCGGGTGACACGCCCCGGGAGACACTCGGACTCATGATGGCCGGTGCGGCCGAAGGAGAGGTGGCCGCGTGAGCGGAGCGACACCAGGCGCAGGGGACGCGACCAAGGGGCTCCCACCCGAACAGCTCGCCACGAGCACCGGCCCGGTGCCGCGCGACCCCTCCGACGTCCCGCCGCCTCCCCGCGCGAACGTCGTCCTGAAGGAGATCCTGCGGGGGAGCGCCGTCACCACGATCCTGGCGATCGTGCTCGCGCTCATCGTGGGCGGCATCCTCATCGCCTTCACGAACGAAGACGTGCAGGAGGCGTCCGGGTACTTCTTAGCCCGTCCGACCGACACGTTGGCGGCGGCCTGGAACGCCGTCTACAACGGCTACGAGGCGCTCTTCCGCGGCGCGATCTTCAACGCCCGCGGAGCCGACTTCGCCGCGCAGATCCGTCCGCTGACGAACACGCTCGGTTTCGCCGCGCCGCTCATCGCGGCCGGTCTCGGCGTGGCGCTCGCGTTCCGCGTCGGTCTGTTCAACATCGGTGCGCGCGGCCAGATGCTCATCGGTGTCGCGGTCGCGGCGCTGCTGACCTTCTCCCTCGACCTGCCGCTGTGGCTGCACCTGCCCGTCACGCTCCTCGCCGGCATCGCGGGCGGGGCGCTGTGGGGTGCGATCGCCGGTCTCATCAAGGCCCGCACGGGTGCGCACGAGGTGATCCTCACGATCATGCTCAACTACATCGCGTACTACCTGCTGCTGTGGATGATCCGGACGCCCGGCCTGCTGCAGAAGCCGGGCACGAACCAGGCGCTCGGCTCGCCGACACCCGAGTCGGCGCAGTTCCCGACGCTGCTGGGCCCGCAGTTCCCGCTGCTGGACGTGGGCTTCGTGATCGTGATCATCGCGACGCTGTTCGTCTGGTGGCTCCTCGAGCGCTCCTCCCTCGGCCTGCGCATGCGCGCCGTGGGCGAGAACCCGCACGCCGCCCGCGCCGCCGGCATCAGCGTGCAGCGCATCTACGTCTACGCGATGCTCTTCGCGGGAGGCCTCGCCGGACTCGCGGGCATGAACCAGCTGCAGGGCGCCGTGACCACCGGCGTCACCGAGACCATCGACGCGGGCATCGGCTTCGACGCGATCACCGTCGCCCTCCTCGGCCGCAGCCGCGCGTGGGGCACGTTCGCCGCCGGCATCCTGTTCGGCGCGCTCAAGGCCGGATCGTTCTCGATGCAGGCGCAGGACATCCCGGTCGACATCGTGCTGGTCGTGCAGTCGCTCGTGGTGCTGTTCATCGCCGCGCCTCCGCTGCTGCGCACCGTGTTCTTCCTGCCCAAGTCCGACGCGGAGAAGGCCGCCAAGGCGAGAGCCAAGGCCGCGAAGAAGGCGGTGACGGCATGATGTCGCTCGCACAGACGGAGGCCGCAGACGGCACCGTCCAGCTCGCTACCGTGAAGGAGCGCCACCTCAAGGCGCCCATCGTGCTCGCCGTGCTGACCGTGCTGCTCGCGCTGCTGTTCCTCGCGGTACCCCGTAGCGGCACCAGCACCTTCCGGCTCTCCGACCAGTCGTCGGCGTTCGCACTGCCCGACGTGGCCCTGCCCACCTCGTCGACCTTCTGGTTCGTGTTCGCCGTGCTGGTCGTGATCACGGTCGCCTCGTTCCTGCGGGCATGGGTGTATCGTCCGACCTCGCTCTGGCTGGTCGCTGCCTACGGTGTGTTCGCGGTGTTCGGGTTCCTGGTGTGGGCGTCCGCGGGCGGCCTCGTCCCCGTCACGAGCCTGCTGTTCGGCGCGGTGTCGCTGTCGGTCCCGCTGGTGTTCGGTGCCCTCGGCGGCGTGATCGGCGAGCGCGCCGGTGTGGTCAACGTCGCCATCGAGGGGCAGCTGCTGCTCGGCGCGTTCTCGGCCGCCCTGCTGTCGAGCATCACCGGCAACCCGTTCGTGGGTCTGATCGGCGCGATGGTCGGCGGCGTGCTGGTCGCCAGCGTCCTCGCCGCGTTCGCGATCAAGTACCTCGTCGAGCAGGTCATCGTCGGTGTTGTGCTGAACGTGCTCGTCACCGGTCTCACCGGGTTCCTGTACGGCGCGCTCCTGGCACCCAACGAGGCCGAGCTGAACACGCCGGTGCGGTTCACGCGGATCGAGATCCCGCTGCTCAGCGACATCCCGATCATCGGTCCCGTGCTGTTCAACCAGACGTTCATCGGCTACCTGATGTTCCTCACGGTCGCCGTCGTCGCGTGGGGGCTGTACCGGACCCGCTGGGGGCTGCGGCTCCGCGCCGTCGGTGAGCACCCGCAGGCCGCCGACACGGTGGGCATCAAGGTCAACCCGACGCGGTTCTGGAACGTGCTGCTGGCCGGTGCGATCGCGGGCATGGGCGGTGCGTACTTCACGCTCGTCTCGGTGCCGCAGTTCGGCAAGGACATGACGGCGGGACTCGGCTTCATCGCCCTCGCCGCGGTGATCTTCGGCCGCTGGGACCCGATCAGGGCGACGCTGGCGGCACTGCTGTTCGGCTTCGCGACGAACCTGCAGAACCTGCTGTCGATCCTGAAGACGCCGATCCCTGGCGAGTTCATGCTGATGCTGCCGTACGTGGTGACGCTGCTTGCGGTCGCCGGGTTCGCCGGGCAGATCAAGGCACCTGCCGCCGACGGCAAGCCGTACATCAAGTCGTAGGACGCAGGAAGAAGGAACGACCGTCATGACCGACATCGACTGGGACGAGCTGCGCCAGGTCGCCGCCGACGCGATGACGAAGGCGTACGCGCCATACTCGCGCTACCGCGTGGGAGCGGCCGCCCTCGTCAGCGACGGACGCATCGTCGCGGGCTGCAACGTGGAGAACGCCTCGTACGGCGTCACGCTGTGTGCGGAGTGCGCGCTCGTCGGCGACCTGCACATGTCGGGCGGTGGGCAGCTCGTGGCGTTCGTGTGCGTCAACAACGACGGCGACACGATCATGCCGTGCGGCCGGTGCCGCCAGCTGCTGTACGAACACGCCGTGCCCGGCATGCTGCTGGAGACCGTCTCCGGCATCCGCACGATCGACGAGGTGCTGCCCGATGCGTTCGGGCCGCGCGACCTGGAGGACGCACGATGACCGTTGAGCCGTTCGACGCCGTGGATGTGATCCGCGCCAAGCGCGACGGCGGGGCGGTGCCGGAGCCGGCGCTGCGCTGGATGGTCGACGCGTACACGCGCGGCTACGTCTCGGACGCGCAGATGGCCTCGTTCGCGATGGCGGTGTTCCAGCGGGGCATGGAGCGCGACGAGATCCGCGTGCTGACCGACGCGATGATCGCCTCCGGCGAGCGGATGAGCTTCGCGACCCTCGGCAAGCCCACGGTCGACAAGCACTCCACGGGTGGTGTCGGCGACAAGATCACCCTGCCGCTCGCACCGCTGGTGGCCTCGTTCGGCGTGGCCGTTCCGCAGCTCAGCGGACGCGGCCTCGGTCACACCGGGGGCACGCTCGACAAGCTCGAGGCGATCCCCGGCTGGCGCGCCGCGCTCAGCAACGAGGAGATGTTCGCCCAGATGCAGGGCGACGTGGGGGCGGTGATCTGCGCCGCGGGTTCCGGCCTCGCCCCCGCCGACAAGAAGCTGTACGCGCTGCGCGACGTGACGGGGACGGTCGAGGCGATCCCGCTGATCGCGTCGAGCATCATGTCGAAGAAGATCGCCGAGGGCACCGACGCGCTCGTGCTCGACGTGAAGTTCGGCTCCGGCGCCTTCATGCAGGACATCGACCGCGCGCGGGAGCTCGCACGCACGATGGTCGCACTGGGCACCGACTCCGGAGTCGCCACGACCGCGCTGCTCACGGACATGAACGTGCCGCTGGGCCGCGCGATCGGCAACGCCAACGAGGTGCGCGAGTCCGTCGAGATCCTGGCGGGCGGAGGCCCGGCCGACGTGCGGGCACTGACCGTCGCCCTCGCCAGGGAGATGCTCGCCCTCGCCGGGCAGCCCGACGCCGACGTGGAGGCCGCTCTCGACGACGGCCGCGCGATGGACAGCTGGAAGGCCATGATCCGCGCGCAGGACGGCGACCCCGACGCCGCGCTCCCGGTCGCGAGGGAGACGCACGTCGTGACCGCCGCGTCCGACGGTGTCGTGACGCGCATGGACGCGCTGCCCTTCGGGATCGCCGCGTGGCGCCTCGGTGCCGGGCGGGCCAGGGCCGAGGATCCGGTCATCCACGAGGCCGGCATCGACCTGCACGCCAAGCCGGGCGACCGCGTGACCGCCGGGCAGCCGCTGTTCACCCTGTCCGCGGCCGACGAGGCACGGTTCCCCCGCGCGATCGAGGCGCTGGAGGGGGCGTGGGAGCTCGGCGACCGGGCCCCGGAGGCTGGGCCGATCGTCCGCGAGCGTATCACGGCCTGAGGCCGCGGACGGTAGCCTGAAACCGAAGTCCCGCGACCGAGAGGATCCCCATGTCGATCGATGCGAACGGCGATGCCAGCCTGAACGGCGTCTCCTTGCGGAGCCTGCCCAAGGTGTCGTTGCACGACCACCTCGACGGGGCCGTGCGGCCGGCGACGATCATCGAACTCGCGGACGCCATCGGGCTCGACGTGCCGGAGAACGACCCGCGCGCGCTGGGCACCTGGTTCGCGAAGCAGAGCGACTCCGGCTCGCTGGTCGAATACCTGAAGACGTTCGACCTCACGACGGCCGTCATGCAGACGCGCGAGGGGCTCACCCGGGTCGCGCGCGAGTTCGTGCAGGATCTCGCGGCCGACGGCGTGATCTACGGAGAGGTGCGCTGGGCGCCCGAGCAGCACCAGGCCGCGGGGCTCACGCTGGAACAGGCCGTGGAGGCCGTGCAGCAGGGCATCGAGGAGGGCGAGGACGCCGCCGACCGCAACGGTCGCAGCATCCGCATCGGCCAGCTGATCACCGCCATGCGGCACACCGACCGCGCCAGGGAGATCGCGGAGCTCGCGGTCGACTTCCGCGGCCGCGGTGCCGTGGGCTTCGACATCGCCGGGCCGGAGGACGGCTTCCCGCCGTCGAACCACCGCGCCGCGTTCGACTTCCTCGCCGAGAGCTTCTTCCCCGTGACCGTTCACGCGGGAGAGGCCGCCGGACTCGCATCGATCCGTTCGGCGCTGCTCGACGGGCGCGCGCTGCGGCTGGGCCATGGTGTGCGCATCGCGGAGGACCTGGAGGTCGTCACGCAGGAGGGTGACGAGGTGCAGGTGCGCTTCGGCGAGCTCGCCCGCTGGGTGCGCGACCGCGAGATCCCGCTCGAGCTGTCGCCGTCGTCGAACCTGCAGACCGGGGCCGTCGCAGCCTGGGGCAACGTGCTGGCCGACCACCCGTTCGACCTGCTCTACCAGCTGGGCTTCGCGGTCACCGTGAACGTGGACAACCGCACCATGAGCGCGACCTCGCTCACGCGGGAGCTGGCGCTGCTGGTGGAGACGTTCGACTACGACCTCGACGACCTCGAGACCTTCCAGTTCAACGCCGCGGCCGCCGCGTTCCTCCCCGTCGAGGAACGCGAGGAGCTCGTGGAGATGATCGCCGAGGGATTCGACGCCTGACCGTGGCTTCCGGGGGGAAGCGACGGGGGCGCGTCGCACTGATCATCTCGCTCGCCGCCGTGCTGGTGGTCGGGGGTGGCGCGGTGGCATACCTGCTGCTGAACCGGGGGGCGGCCGAGGCGGCACCGGCGCGGACGGAGTCGCCGCGCCCCGAGCCGTCGCCGTCGCCGACGCCGCTGACCGCGGTCGAGCAGCTGCTGGCCGACGCCGACAACCCGCTGGCGTGTGCCGTGAGCTTCGCCGGCGAGGGCGCCCCGGCGGATCCGCAGCTGCAGTGGCAGAACGGCCTGTACGTCGCGCTGCCGATCCCGGCCGTGGCGGGGAAGGTGTTCGCCGGGTGGTACCCGACGGCGGCAGACGCGGCAGCCTTCACTCCGGAGGCCCGCGTCAACGGCGCCGACCCCGTGGTGTGCGACGACCAGCGGATCGAGCTGTTCGCGGCCTGGAAGACGCCGGAGGAGAACGCGGCGGAGGGCACGCGCGTGCCGATCCTCATGTACCACCAGTTCACATCGAACCCGGACGGGGAGACAGGCTGGCTGCGCGGGAACTACGCCTACATCGGCGACTTCGACGCACAGATGAACCACATCGCCACCACGGGCTTCTACCTGCCGACGTGGGACGAGCTCAGCGCGTTCATCGACGGCCGGCTGTTCCTGCCCGCGCGCTCGGTCATCATCACGGACGACGACGCCGACCAGAGCTGGTTCGACCTCGCCGTGCCCGTGATCGACAAGTACCGCCTGCTGTCGACCTCGTTCATGATCACGGCCTACCGGACCGATCCGCCCCCGTCGATCTACGTGCTGCGGCGCTCGCACACCAACGACATGCACCAGGCGGGGGAGAACGGCAAGGGGCGGATGGTGAACTGGACGGCCGATCAGATCGCCGCCGACCTCAACGCCTCGGGCGACGTGCTGGGCGTCCGCGAGGTCATGGCCTACCCCTTCGGACACTACAACGACACGGCGAAGCAGGGCGTGGCGCAGGCCGGCTTCGAGATGGCGCGGACGATCGAGCCCGGGTACGTGCAGATCGGTACGGACAAGCTCGCGCTTCCCGTGGTGCGCATCGACTACGGCATGGGGCTCGACGCCCTGGTGTCGCGGATCGGCTGACGCGTGGCCGCGGTCGTCATCGTCGGTCCCGCCGCCTGGAACAGGATCGTCGTGCTCGACCGGCTGCCGGAGCCGGAACCGCACATGCAGTTCGCCGAGGACAGCTGGGAGACGGTCGGCGGCACGAGTGCGGGCAAGGCGCTGAGCGTGACCGGGCTCGGGCGCGCGGTGGCGCTGCACGCGATCGCGGGGTCGGACGACGACGGCCGGCGGGTGCGCGACGCCCTGGCCGCTGCCGGAGTGCCCGTGCACTGGTCGGACGGCGTGACGGAGCGCCACCTGAACCTCATGACGAGGGCGGGGGAGCGCGTGTCGCTGTACCTGGCGACGCCGGAGGCGGGCGACGGGCGCGACGATGCGGCCCTGGCGGCAGAGCTGGCGGTGGCGGACGCGGTCGTGCTCGACCTGGCCGCTGAACCGTTGCGCCTGCTCCCGCTGGCACGGCGGAGCGGCACGCCGCTCTGGGTGGACGTGCACGACTACGACGGCACGGCCGCGTTCCACCGGCCGTTCCTCGCCGCCGCGCATGCCGTGTTCTGCAACGCCGACCGCCTGGACTCTCCGGTGGAGTTCCTGCGGGCCACGGTCGACGCGGGCGCCCAGCTCGCGGTGTGCACGCTCGGCGCGGACGGCGCGGTGGCGATCGATGCGGACGGGACCGAGGTGCGCGTGCGCGCGGTGCCCACCACGGTCGTCGACACCAACGGCGCAGGCGATGCGTTCCTCGCCGGCGTGCTGGACGCCCGACTGGGCGGAGCCGGGCTCGCCGCCGCGCTGGAGGCCGGGGCGCGGACGGCGTCGCTCGTGCTCGGCACCCGGCACCTGCACCCGCTGCTCGACCCCGTCCTCGGCTGAGAGGTGCCGGTCAGCGGGGAACCGACAGCAGGAACCCGCCCACGATGTCGGTGAGCTGCGCGCGCATCTCCTCCTCGGACAGGGTCGGCTCACCGTCGCCCGCCTGTGGCCCGTAATCGCCGAACGAGGCATGAGAGGCGCCGTCGATCTCGACGAGTTCGGCGTCGGCCGGGAGCATCGGCCGCGCATCGGCGATCTTCTCCGGAGTGGACAGGCCGTCCTCGCTCCCGGCCACGCTGAGCACCGGGAGCTCGGAATCGGACAGGTCGTTCGCGCAGTACGACGCGAACAGCACCAGGGCATCGGCTGCGGTGGCGAGCTGGCAGGCGCGGACGCCGCCCAGGGAGTGGCCGCCGACGGCCCAGGACTCGACATCGGGCGCCGCGGACGTGAAGTCGTCCAGGCCGCGGGGGTCGAAGAACGCGAGGTTCAACCACGGCCGGGTGATGACGACCGTGATGCCCTCCTCGGCGAGGCCCTGGAGCGGGGCCGCATAGGCCCACGGATCGACCTTGGCGCCCGGGATGAACACCAGGCCCCGTTCCGAGTCGCCGTCGGCGGGTTCCAGCACGATGCCTTCGTCGGCGTCGGTCATGGTGATCGCCGAATTGTCACGGACCTCGGCGAGCGGACCCGGTTCGGCCGGCATGACCCCGATCTGGGTGTAGGCGAGCACACCGCCGATCGCGAGGACCAGCACGATGGCCAGAGCCCACAGGACACGTCTCAGGATGCGGCGGCGGGGCTTCTTCTGCACGGAGGCAACGCTACTCCCGTCGGCGGGAGACGGAGGGGTGCGTGGCCAGGTACTCCTCGAACGCCTCCGCCGAGGTGCGCGTGGGCGTGAAGCCGAAATCCTCGATGAGTCGGCGGTTGGACAGCACGGGCCGCCAGCGCAGGAACGGCACCTTCTCCGGCCCGTGCTCGGTGAGCCGGAGGATCCGTCCCAGGCGGAGCGCCGCGTCCAGTGCCCACGCGGGGACCACGAGCTGTCTCTTGCCGAGCCGCGCGGCGATCTGCGGCACCGTGAGACGCCCGTCTCCGGCGACGTTGAACACCCCGGCCGGTCCGTCCGTCGCCGCCCGCACCATCGCCGTCGCGACGTCGTCGACCCAGACGAACACGAAGGGGGAGTCGGAGCCCGCGATGCGCAGGATGCGCCGCCCGTCCCAGAGCGCGGTGATCTGATTCCGCACGGTCGGACCGAGGATCGTCCCGATGCGGAACACGACCTGCTCGAGTCCGGGGTGCTCGCTCCGGCAGTCGGACAGCATCTCCTCGACCAGCCGTTTGTGGCGCGCGTACGGGAACGCGTCGTTGCCGCGCAGAGGCGTGCTCTCGTCGATCCAGGCAGGGTTGTCGGGGTGGTAGCCGTACGCGGCGCCCGAGCTCGACACGACGATCCGACGTACGCCGGTCTCGACGCACGCGGCGAGCACATTCGCGGAGCCGATCACATCGACCCGGTACTCCCGGTCGACGTCGCGACCCGGGTTCACGATCGCGGCGAGGTGCACCACGGTGTCGATCCGGTGGGCGCGCAGCAGGGGCGCGACGGCTGCGGCATCGGTCACGTCGAGCAGCGCGTTCACGACGCCGTCCCGCGCGGGGGTGTCCCGCACATCCGCGGCTACGACCAGCTCCACGTCGTCACGGCGCGCGAGGGCGCTCGCGACGTGCGTGCCGAGGAAACCCGCACCGCCCGTGATCAGCACCCGCCGCATCAGGCCGCCTCGATGCTCATGCGACCACTCGCATCGCCGTCGGGGCTTCCGGTCCGCCGTCGGGTGTGCCGCGCCCACAGTCCGGCGAGCACGAGTCCGGCGATGATGTCCCAGATGCCCCACCAGCCCGCCACGATGGCCATGCCGCCCAGCCCGTCGAAGAACAGGAAGACCAGGCCCAGGCCGAGCCCGGCGTTGCGGATGCCCACCTCGAAGGTCATGGCCTTGCGCTCGCGGGTGCCCAGTCCGCCGACCACGGCCGTGCCGTAACCGAGGGCCAGCGCGACCGCATCGTGCACGGCGACCACCAGGAGGATGATGCCGAGCACCTGCACGAACACCGTCCAGTTGCCGATCAGGGCGGCCACGATGAAGCCCAGCAGTGCGAGCAGGCTGAACCACTTCACGAAGGGCTGCACGCGCGCGCTCACCCCCGGCAGCTTCGCCCGCAGCAGCAGCCCGAGGGCGAACGGGAGACCGACGATCAGCAGGATCTCGAGCAGCATGCGCCACGGGTCGAGCGAGATGTCGCGCAGCAGCGTGCGTGCGGTCGGGTGCAGCGACCCCCAGAACGTGATGCTCAGCGGCATCGCGACGATGTAGACCAGGTTGCCGACCGCCGTGAGCGACACGGACAGCGCGACGTTGCCGCCCGCGCGATGCGTGAGCACCTGCGAGATGTTGCCGGGCGGACAGCACGCGACCAGCAGCATCCCCAACGCCATCGACGGCGGGACGGGCAGCACCAGCGTGAGCAGGAACGTCGCGACGGGGAGCAGCAGGAGCTGGGCGAGGATCGCGATCGCGAACGGCTTCGGGTGCTTCGCCACGACGCGGAAGTCCTGCGGTGACGTGTCCAGCGCGATGCCGAACATGATCAGGCCGAGCACCACGTTGAGGATCGTGAGCGTGCCGGGGGTGAAGGAGAGCACCACGTCGTCGACGTTCACGCCCCGGCCTCCAGCGACTGCCGCTCCTGCCGGACCGCGCGGCGATAGGCGTCCTTGTTCACGTAGTAGGCCATCCGGTCGAGGCCGAGGTAGTGGTAGCCGCCGGTCACGTCCGGCCACGGGGCCCCGGTCACCCGCTCGCGGAATCGCGCGCCGCGCTCGGGAGCCGTCTCCACCGCGTGCAGGTAGGAGGCGAGGAGCTCGGCCTGCTCGTAGCGCCCCTGCCACCCGATCCCCGACGCCTCGATCATGCCCATCACGAACAGCCCGTTGAAGGAGGAGGGGAACACGTTCAGGAACAGCCTCGGGGCCGCCCCGCGCCAGTGCAGGTGCTCCGGATCGACGAACGGGTAGTCGAGGCGGTAGCCGGTGGCGAGCAGGACCAGGTCGTAGTCGTCCGCGCTCCCGTCGCGGAAGTGCACCGTGGAGCCGTCGAAGCGGTCGATGTCGGGTCGGATGCGCAGGTCGCCTTGGCCGAGGTGGTTCAGGACGAGCGTGTTCACGATCGGGTGCGACTCGTACAGCCGGTAGTCGGGCCGGGGGAAGCCGAACCGTACCGGATCGCCCGTGAACGCCCGCAGCACCCGGGTGTCGATCGCCTGCTTGAGCCGGGCGGGCAGCGGTCGGCCCTGGTTGAGCGTGTCGCTGGGACGCCCGAACAGGTAGCGCGGCACGAAGTAGTAGCCGCGGCGCACGCTCATGTCGACCGACGCCGCATGGTGCACGGCGTCGACGGCGATGTCGCACCCCGAGTTGCCCGCGCCGATCAGCAGAACGCGCTTCCCCGCGAGCTGCTGCGGCGACCGGTACGCGCTGGTGTGCTGCAGCTCGCCCGTGAACGCACCGCGGAACGAGGGGACGTTCGGCGTGGCGAGCGTGCCGTTCGCGAGCACCACGCCCGCGTACCACCGGGTGTGCTCGCCGTCCGGTCCCGTCGCGGTGAGGTCCCAGCCGCCGTCGCGGGGTTCGAGCCTGGACACGGCCGTGTCGAAGCGGAACAGCCCTGTCAGGCCGAAGTGCTCGGCGTAGTCGGTGAAGTACTCCTTGAGCACGCGGTGCCCCGGGTAGTCCGCGGTGGTCCGCATCGGGAACTCCGCGAACTCGGTCGTGGTGCGCGAGGAGATCAGGTGCGCGGACTCGTACATGGTGCTGCGCGGGTTGTCGATGTCCCACAGGCCGCCGACGCCGTGCGACGCCTCGTACCCGTCCACGGCGATGCCGCGCTTCTGCAGCGCTCTGGCTGCTGCCAGGCCCGATGGCCCCGCGCCGATCACGGCGTATCTGTTCATCCCGCTCCCCGCACGTCGCTGTGCTCGAAAAAACGCCCCCGCGCACCGATCGTAGCGGTGCGCGGGGGCGCGTCGTGGACGGTCGCGGCGGCGGATCAGGTGTCGCGCAGGACGGCCTGCCGGGCGGCGACGACCTCGCGCACCACGTCGTACAGCGGGTGTTCGGGGTCGAGTCCGGTGGCGCGGGTCGTGAACGCTCCGGCGTCCTCGCTGCGCAGGAGCGCCTGGAGCTCGACGGACTGCTCATCCGCGGGGTCGTCGAACTCGAGAGCGGCGGCGACGGCGGCCACCAGGGCCCCGGTCGGCAGCCCGCGCTCCGCGGCCATCGCGGCGGGGCCGATGAAACGCTCGTGGCGGGAGATCTTGCGCAGCGGCTGCCGCCCCACGCGCTGCACCGTGTCGACCAGTTCCGGGTTGCGGAACCGGTCGAGGATCGTGGCGCGGTACGCGGCGAGCTCGGCCGGATCGAGACCGTGCACCGCCGCGAGCACGGCCGATGTCTCCTGCAGTGCCGCAGACACCCGGGCGGCGATGTCGGGGTCGGCCAGCGCGTCGGAGATGCGCTCGATGCCCGCGCGAGCGCCGAAGTACGCGGTCGCGGCGTGTCCCGTGTTCACCGTGAACAGCTTGCGCTCGATGTACGGCGCGAGGTCCGCGACGAAGTGCGCCCCCGGGATGTGCGGCGGCGCGTCCCCGAACGGCCCCGACTCGATGGCCCACTCCACGTACGGCTCCACCGTGACGTCGACGCCCGCGCCCTCGGGCTGCGCGGGCACGATGCGGTCCACCGCGGTGTTCGCGAACACCGCGCGCGACAGCAGGGCCTCGGCGTCGGACCCGGCGGCCGCGGCGACCTC
>NZ_SSDO01000012.1:0-1953 GCF_004794395.1 Microbacterium sp. K41
CCGGCGACGACGTGGGCGAGCTCGCGGGCGCCGATCGACCGCTCGACGGGCGCGCCGTCGTCGCCCACCACCCGGATCGCGGTGCCGATGCGACCGCCGAGGCGCACGAGCAGGAAGTCGGTGCCGACCGCGCCGAACCGCAGCTCCGCGTCGGCGACCAGGTCGGCGTCGTCGAACACGTGCACGGGCAGGGCGAGGTCGTCGGCCAGACGCGGCCCGAGGCCGAGGAGAGCGGGCGATCCGGACGGGGCGCCGATGCCGATGCCGAGCGGGGCGCTGCTCGCACGCCCCGCCAGGTCGACGGCGAGGGCGGCGATCGCGGTGGCCGGATCCGCGTCGTCCAGCGCGAGGTCGGCACGGTGGTCGATGCGGCCGTCGGGGGTCGCGAGGGCGCCGGTGATCCGTCCGGGAGTGCTGAGGTCGAGGGCGATCACCTGCACGGCGCGCTGGTCGAACTCGAGCATGACGGCCGGCTTCCCCGGACGGGCGTCCTGGCTCATGCCGCTCTCGCGGATCACGCCGTCGTCGAGCAGGTCGCGCACGACCTCGGAGATCGTGGGCCGGGCGAGCCCGGTGAGGCGGGACAGGTCGGCGCGGCTCGCCGCCGCGTGCTCCATGAGGGTGCGCAGCACGAGGGCGCGGTTGCGTACACGGATGGCGCGAGCGTGGGTGGGCGCCGAGACTCGTGCCCGGTCGCCGGGGCGCTCTAGGATCTGGGGGTAGTGCACGTCGTTCCTCCCCGCTCCGCCCGGACGACTAAGTTTAATGAATAAACTAACTGGGTCGAGCGTACGGAGCGCCGTGCGCGCTGTCAATCACCGCACCCACCCCCGGGGGACCGTGAGCATGTTCACCACCGACGACGCGCTGGACACCCAGGCCGCCGTCCGCCGTGCGAACCTGCGCCGAGCCCTGCAGCTCGTGTTCCAGGCGTCTGGCACCCAGACCCGCGCCGGCATCGCCCGGGCGACCGGGCTCACCGCCGCCACCTCCTCCTCGCTCGTCGCCGAGCTGATCGACAGCCGGCTGGTGGTCGAGGGCGAGCAGGCCGTCAGCACCGGCGGCAAACGCGCCACCACCCTGAGCGTCGACGGCGCCCACCACCTGATCCTCGTGCTCGTCGTGCAGCCCACCAGCGCGCACGTCGCCCTCGTCGCGCTCGACGGGACCGCGCTCGACGCACGCACGGTCGCCTACACCCCCGCGACGCGCGACCGCGTGCTCGACGACACGGTGGCCGAGGCGGCGGCCCGCTTCGGCGCCCGGCTCCTCGCCGTCGGCGTGCAGCTGCCCGGCACCACCGACGGGCGGACCGTGCTGGAGAGCGTGCAGCTCGAGTGGCAGGACGTGCCGCTGGCCGAGCGGTTCGAGGCCATCGCGGGCGCGCCCGTGCTGCTGCTCAACGACGTCGACGCGGAGGCCATCGCCGAGGCCGGGATGGACGAGACGCCGTCGGGCTACCGGCTGTTCGTGCACCTCGGCGGCGGAGTCGGTGCGGCGGTCACCCTCGACGGCGAGCTCGCCCCGGGGCCGCGCGACCGTGCGGGCGAGATCGGGCACGTGCAGGTCGTGTTCGGAGACGCCGCGCGCCCGTGCCGGTGCGGCCAGCGCGGGTGCCTGGAGTCCGCCGCCGCGCTCGGGCCCATGCTGGGCGAGGACTTCACCGACGAGCTCGACCTCCCGGCCGTGCGCGCCCTCGTCGCCCGCGCCGACCAGGGGCAGATCGACGAGGGTGCCCGTGCGCTCGCCCGTGCGGTCAAGCTGATCAGCGCCCTGCTCGACCCGATCGAGGTCGTGATCGGCGGACCGGCGACCGAGCTGGGACCCCGGTTCCTGGAGCGCGTGCGGGAGGAGTCCGGCTATCCGGCGCGGGGCACCCAGCAGCCGCCCATCCGCTACGCCGACCCCCGGGTCCCGCTCTCCGCCGGTGCCGCGCAGGCCGCGCTCACCGCC
>NZ_SSDO01000114.1:0-200 GCF_004794395.1 Microbacterium sp. K41
CATCGCGGTGCCGTTCCGGTGTGCGGCTGGTGCGGGCGCGGCGCGAGTGCGTGGATCTGTCCGGCGTGCTCGTCCCCGCGGCTGCGGCTGGCGTCGTCGGGCAGTGAGCGCACCGCGGAGGAGCTCGGCAGGGCGTTTCCCGGCGTGCGCGTGATCGTGGCGGACGGCAGCCACCCCGTGGAGCGGGTGGACGCCCGCCC
>NZ_SSDO01000115.1:0-10366 GCF_004794395.1 Microbacterium sp. K41
CCTCCGCGACCGCCCCCGCCGCGCGCCCGACCGGGCAGCCCGCGACGCCGCAGGAGCGGAAGCTGCCGCTGGCCCCGGCCCTCCCGCCGGAGCAGACGGAGAGCGTCCCCGGCATGAAGGACAACGTCCTGCTGCGCGAGGCCCTGGCCCAGATCGAGGCCGGCGCGTCGAACGAGCAACTGCTCGGGGTGCTGCGGCAGGCGCTGCAGAGTCACCTGTTCATCCGCGTGAACGGCGACGCCAGGGAGCAGATCAGCGAGGGCAAGCCGCTCGCGGTCGCGGTCGTGCGCGACGGCGACCGTCAGTTCATGCTCGCGTTCAGCTCGGCGGCCGCGGTGCGCGACTCCGTGCAGCTCGAGGGTGACCCCTCCGCGACGTCGGCGGTCGCGCAGCCGTCCACCTCGGTCATGCAGCACGTGGTCGCGGGGGAGTTCGCCGGACTCATCATCGACAACGCCTCGGCGCCGCACCGCGTGGTGTTCCCCACGGAGCTGCTGGAGAAGACGCTGGAGCAGGCCGACACCGAGATGACGGTCAAGTCCCTGATCGCCGGTCCGCGCGCGCAGGACACCCCCGCGAAGGTGGGGGAGGCCCTCGCGACGACGCGCATGTGGGTGGCCGTGAACGACGGATCCGGAACCGGTCAGGTCGGCATCGCCGAGGCCCAGACCGCCGACGGCCGCCGGTTCCTGCAGCTCTTCTCGCACCCGCTGGAGGTCATCGCCCTGGGGCGTGGCGACCGGCCGCTGCCGTTCGAGCCGGAGCAGCTGGCGAAGGTGCTCACGAGTCACGCCGAGATGGCGGGCGTGATCGTGGACTCCGCCGGTCCGTCGATCGTGGTGGAGCGCGACGCCCTCGCACCGGTCCTCGTCCGCGCCGTGCAGATCGACGACTGAGCCGAGCGTGTTCCCCCGGTCGCCGGGGGTTCCGCCCGTCGGGGGTGCGCCCTAGGGTCGGATCATGGCCTCCGAACGCGTGACCCTGACCGTCTCCGACCCCGACGGGGAGCGCGAGGTCTCCCTCTCCAGCCCGAACCGGGTGGTGTGGCCCGACCTCGGCATCACCAAGGCCGAGCTGGCGGAGTACGTGCAGCAGGTCGCGCAGCCGTTCCTGTCGGCCAACGGCCATCGCCCCGTGTCGCTCGAACGGTTCCGCGACGGCGTCGGCGCGAGCGGGGAGCCGAGGGCGGAGGGCTTCTTCTCGAAGAACCCGCCCAAGGGCACCCCCGACTTCGTCGATGCCGTGACCGTGACGTACAACAGCGGCCGCCGACACCCGCAGATCGTGCTCACCCGGCCCAGCGCGATCGTGTGGGCGGTGCAGATGAACACGATCGTGTTCCACCCGTGGGCGTCGCTGGCGGAGAACTCCGACAACCCGGTGGAGTTGCGCATCGACCTCGACCCCCAGCCCGGCACCGGCTTCGCCGAGGCCGTGCCCGCGGCCCACGCGCTGCGGGAGGTGCTGCGCGAGGCCGGTCTGGAGGCGTTCGCGAAGACGAGCGGCAACCGCGGCCTGCACGTGTTCGCGCCGATCGAGCCGACGCACGAGTTCCTCGACGTGCGGCACGCGGTGATCGCGGCAGGACGCGAGCTGGAACGACGCATGCCCGACCGGGTCACGACGAACTGGTGGAAGGAGGAGCGCGGCGAGCGGCTGTTCGTGGACTTCAACCAGGCCAACCGCGACCGCACCATGGCCGGCGCCTACAGCCCCCGTGCGCTCCCGGGAGCGACCGTCTCGACGCCGGTGCACTGGGACGAGCTCGACGACGTCGATCCGCGCTCGTTCACGGTGCGCAGCATCCCGCAGCGACTCGACGACATCGGCGACCCGTGGGCCGACATGCAGGCGACGCCGGGACGCATCGACACCCTCCTGGAGTGGTGGGAGCGAGACCTGGCGGCGGGGCTGGGCGAGCTGCCGTTCCCGCCCGAGTTTCCGAAGATGCCCGGCGAGCCGCCGCGCGTGCAGCCCAGCAAGAAGAACGCCGCGAACTGGGACGAGAACGGCAACCCGGTCGAGGACTGACCCGGCTCAGCTGAGCACGTCGGCGAGGTCGTAACCCGCGACCGTGTCGAGCTGGTCGTACGTGCAGGAGCGCGCGTCCCGGTCGGGTCGCCACCGCTCGAACTGCACCGTGTGGCGGAAGCGCGCACCCTCCAGCTGGTCGTACCGCACCTCCAGCACGCGCTCGGGGCGGAGGCGCACGAACGACACGTCCTTCGACCCGCTGAACCGCGAACGCTCACCCTCGCCCGTCACGGCCGCTCCGGAGGCGTCGCGCTCCACGAGCGGCGCGAGCTCCTCCACCAGCTGCTGGCGCCGCGCGTCGCTCCAGGCCGCGACACCGCCGACCTGGCGCAGTGTCCCGTCGGCGTCGTACAGCCCGACCAGCAGCGAGCCCACCCCGGAGCCGGACTTGTGGATGCGGTAGCCGAGCACGACCACGTCGGCGGTGCGGGCATGCTTGATCTTGAGCAGGGTGCGCTTGCCCGGCGCGTACGGCTGGTCGAGCGGCTTCGCCACGACGCCGTCGAGCCCGGCACCCTCGAACTCCTCGAGCCAGCGGACGGCGGCGTCGCGGTCGCGCGTGGTGCGGGTGAGGTGCAGGGGATGCTCGACCGCCTCCATCACGCTCTCCAGCCGGGCGCGCCTCGTCTCGAAGCTCTGCGTCTGCAGGTCGTCCTCGCCGTACGCGAGCAGGTCGAAGGCCACGAACATGGCAGGGGTCTCCGCGGCGAGCTTCGCGACGCGCGAGGCGGCCGGGTGGATGCGCTGGCTGAGGGCTTCCCAGTCCAGCCGCTGCGCTCCCTGCGGCCCGGTCGCCACCACGATCTCCCCGTCGAGCAGGCACGGGCCGGGCAGCAGCTCCGGGATCGCGTCGACGAGCTCGGGGAAGTAGCGCGTGAGGGGCTTCGCACCGCGGGATCCGATTTCGACGGTCTCGCCGTCCCAGGCGATCAGCCCGCGGAAGCCGTCCCACTTCGGCTCGAAGAGCAGTCCGCCGGGGTGCTTCACGGGGTCGGGCACCGTGGCGGTCGCCTTGGCGAGCATGGGGGCGGGGATCTCGTAGCGCATGCACCCATCCTGGACCGCGGGCGTCGCGGGGAGGAAGGGGTTGCGGTCAGTCGAACAGGTCGTCGAGCTCGGCGGGCGTGCCCGCGTCGCGCAGCACGGTGTGCGCCGCGTGCCAGCCGGCCATGCCGTTGACCGCGGGGCCGGGCGGGGTCGAGGCCGAGGCGAGGTACACCCCGGGCATCGGGGTGCGCCAGGGCGCGGGGGAGAGCACGGGACGCCGCAGCGCCTGCCGCATGTCGAACACGCCCCCGGAGATGTCGCCGCCGATCTCGGCCGGGTTGAGGGCCTCGCGGGAGGACGCCGGCACCGCGTGGTGGGCGAGGATGCGGTCGCGGAACCCCGGAGCGAACCGCTCGATCTGCGCCGTGATGAGCTCGGTCGGGTCGAGGTCGGAGCCGCCCGGCACGTGGATGTACGCCCACAGCACGGCCTTGCCCTCCGGCGCCCGCGTCGGGTCGAACACGGACGGCTGCACCGCGAGCACGTACGGTCGTTCGCTCACACGGCCGACGGCGACGGCGTTCTCGCTGTTCCACACCTCGTCCCGGTTCCCGGCCACGTGCACGGTCGGGGCGTTCTGCACGTGCGGGTTCGTCCACGGCACGGGGCCGTCCAGGGCGAAGTCGACCTTGGCGGCGGCCGCACCGTAGCGGTAGGCACGCACGGCCCTGGCGTAGCGGGCGGGGATGTCGGGGTGGGTGAGGGTGAGCCGCGGCGAGGTGTTGAGCAGCAGCACGTCGCCGCGTGCGGGGTCGCCCCAGTCCAGCGCCGCGAGGTCGTCCACGCGCACGCCCGTCTCGACCGTGCCGCCGTGGGCCTCCAGGTCGGCGATGAGGGCGTCCGCGATGGTCTGGGATCCCCCGCGCGGGTAGGGCCAGCCTTCCGCGTGGGCGAGCGCCGCGAGCAGTACCCCGGCGGCGGCGCCGGCGAGCGTGGGCTGCGGCGAGTTCGCGTGGGCGACGACACCCGCCATGAGCGCGGCGGCCTCCTCGGTGCGGAAGGCGATGCGGGCGAGGGGCGTGCCCTGATCCAGCATCCGCACGGCATAGCGTGCCGCGGTGACGGGGTCGCGAGGGATCCGCAGCAGCTGGTTGCCGGTGAAGTCCGTCACGCCGTCGATGTGGGTGCTGAGCGGCCGCAGTCGTCGCAGCCAGGCGCCGCGGTCCGGCCCGAGCTCGGCGGCGGTGCGCTCGATGTCGCGCCAGGCGATCGCCGCGCGTCCGCCGTCGAACGGGTGGGCGAAGGAGATGTCGGGACGGATCCACGTGATGCGCTCGTCGAGCCGGAACGCCCGGAAGAACGGGGAGGCGATGGCGGCGGGGTGCACGGCAGAGCAGACGTCGTGCACGAACCCGGGGAGCGTGGCCTCCTGTGTGCGCAGGCCGCCCCCGGCCGTGGCGGCGGCTTCGAGCACGCGCACGCGGTACCCGGCGCGGGCGAGGGCGACCCCCGCCGAGAGGCCGTTCGGTCCGGAGCCGATGATCGTCGCGAGGGGCATGGCGTCAGTCTCGCACGGGGAGGACGGTCGGCCGAGGGGGTTGCGCCGTGCGATCCTGGAAGGGATGAATGAAGTCCAGGGCCCGACTCCCGCCGGCACCTCCCGTCCCTACCGTTCGCTTCCCGAGGCGCTGCGCGCGCACCGCATCGATCCGGTGAACCACGCCTTCATCGGCGAGATCGTGGACCAGATCGGGGTGACCTCCCTGATCGACCGCGGTCGCTACATCGAGGCGATCCGTCGTGGTGAGGGCGCGGCGCTGCACATCGGCCGCACCTACACCAACGGATTCACGGAGGACGAGGTGGTCACGGTGGGCTCGACCCGCCTGCGACTGCAGCCGAGCGAGGGGCGCGCACCGTACTTCTACGTGACGCACCCGAGCGAGTTCGCGCCGCCGACCGCCGTGCGGGCCAAGCGATCCTCCGCGCCGCGCACTCCCGCGGCCCCGCGCACGCCCGCGGCGCCCAAGCCCGTCGAGCGCGACTACGGCGTGTGCGACGTGTGCTTCATGGTGAAGACCCCGGCCGGCGGCTGCGGCTGCGACTGATGCCCGCCGCCTCCGCGTCGCGGCGCGGCGTCACCGTCCGTGAGGCGGAGTGGCCGGGTGACGGGGCCTTCGTCGGTGCCGCGGTGTCGACGTATCTCCGGCAGACCGAGCATGAGAAACACGACGTCCTGGGTGACCCCGCGGAGCCCGAGAGCGAACTCCCCGAGCGATACCTGCCGGAGGTGCGTGACCCCGCGAGCGCGTACGCCGGAGCACGAGTGCTCGTGGCGGAGCTCGACGGGGCTCCGGTCGGCGTGGTGATCGCTCTTCCGCATGCCGGGTACACCGAGATCAAGCGACTCTGGGCGGATCCGGCGGTCCGCGGCCGCGGCGTCGGCTCCGCGCTGCTCGACGCCGTCCTGGCGGCGGCCGAGGGTGCGGTGCGGCTGTCGGTCTGGGACTGGCGCGGCGCCGCGATCCGGCTCTACACGTCCCGCGGCTTCCGTCCCGTCGACCCCTGGGACGACCGCGACCGCCTCCTCTGCTTCGAGTCGCTCACTTCGCTGCATCCGGCCGCCGAACGCCGCACCGTGAGCGATTCGAAGGGCTAGGCGAACGCGCTCATCCCCGTGATGTCGCGGCCGAGCAGCAGCGCCTGCACCGACTCCGTGCCCTCGTAGGTGTGGATGGCCTCGATGTCGGCGAGGTGCTGCATCACGCCGTTCTCCAGCAGGATGCCGTTGCCGCCGAGCAGGTCGCGGGCGGTCGCGGCGATGCGGCGGGCGGCGCGGGTGTTGTGGAACTTCGCGAGCGAGGCCTGGGTCGGCCGCAGCTGCCCCGCCTGCTCCAGGTCGGCCATCCGGCGGCAGTACAGCTGCATCGCCGTGAGGTCCTCCAGCATGTGCGTCAGCCGCTCCTGCACCATCTGGAACTTGGCGAGCGGCTTGCCGAACTGCACGCGCTCCTTCGCGTAGGCCAGCGCGGCCTCGTAGCAGGCGGTCGCGTGGCCGAGGGCCGACCACGCGACACCCGAGCGCGTGGCGTACAGCACGGTCGACGCATCCTTGAAGCTCGTCGTCCCCGGGAGCACGGCGTCGAGGGGCACGCGCACGTCGTCGAGGCGGATGTGGGCCTGGTGGATCGCGCGCAGCGAGGCCTTGCCGCGGATCACGGTGCCGGTGTAGCCCGGGGTGTCCTGCTCGACGAGGAAGCAGCGCACGGCGCCGTGCTCCGCGGCCGTCTCGTCGTCGACCCTGGCCCAGACGAACGTGATGCCGCCCGAGGCGCCGTTGCCGATCCACTTCTTGGTGCCGCGGAGCACCCAGGAGTCGCCGTCGCGGCGCGCGGTGGTCTCCAGGGAGACGGAGTCGGACCCGTGGTCGGGCTCGGTCAGTGCGAACGAGCCGAGCACGGAGCCGTCCGCCAGCGCGGTGAGCCACCGTTCCTGCTGGGCGGGGGAGCCGAACAGCGCGAGGGTGCGAAGGGCCAGGCCGCCCTGCACGGCGAGGATCGTGCCGAGGGAGCCGTCGCCGCGGGAGATCTCCATGTTGACCAGCCCGGCGGCGAGGGGGGAGAGGCGCGTGAGCGACGGGTGGTCGATGCCGTCGACCACGAGGTCCAGCTCGCCCATGCGGCGGGCGGCGTCGAGGGGGTACTCGGCGCGGTCCCAGGCCTCGGCCATCTGCGGGGCGACCTCGTCGACGTACGCCTTGGCGCGGTCCCAGGCCTCGCGGTCGGCCGCGGGGATGTCGGTGAACACGGCGTAGTAGTCGCTGTCCTGCCGGCCGGTGACGTCGTACGACGAGACGCGCTCGCCGGGGAACGGGGAGGCTTCGATGCTCATGGGTGCTCCTTCGTGGACCTGAGTATCGTACTCCTCGATACTGGGTCCCACGAGCCCCGAGCTCGCCGCGGTATCAGTCGAGCCGGGAGCGCAGCCGCCGTGTGACCTCGGCGACGGGCATCGCCCGCGGGAACACCGCCACCACCACGTCGTCCGGGGCATCCGCGGCGGACCCGTCCGCGACGCCGTAGCGGCGCCGCACATCCGCGAGCGCCGACTGCAGGGTCGACAGCGGCACCTTCCTGCGGCCACGCAGCAGCTGGCGCAGCACGTGATTGTGCACCGCGGTGACGAGCGCCGCGAACCCGACCGCGTCGAGCGGATCGACGCCGGGGAGGGCGCCGCGCAGGTACTCGTCGAACAGTCGCTCGTAGCGGAACACCGTGATGATCTCCCGCTCGCGCAGCACCGGCACCTGGCGCACGATCTGGTAGCGGCGACGTGCCATCTCCGGGTCGCTGGAGAAGTGCGCGAACACCGATTCCGACGCCGCGCATACCGCCGCCCACGGGTCGTCGTGCCCCTCGGCGAGGAACTCCCTGAGCTGATCCAGCAGGACCTCGTGGTCGGCGAAGACCACATCCTCCTTGCCGCCGAACTGTCGGAAGAAGGTCGAGCGGGACACCCCCGCGGCCTTCGCGATCTGCTCGACGGAGGTCTGGTCGAAGCCCTGGGTCCGGAAGAGCTCGAGGGCGGCGGCGACGACGGCGTCGCGCGATTCGGGGAAGTCTCGCATGACGAAATCCTAGGTCCTCGTCGACCGGCCGCCGCGGTCATCGCCGCCCGCCCCGCGCTCCGGAGCGGTCAGGCCGAGGTAGTAGGCTGGGGGACTGGTCGATGTCTCGACATCGAGAGAATCACCAGACCAACAGCAGCCCAGTGAAGGAACCACAGTGGATCTGTACGAGTACCAGGCACGAGACGTTTTCGAGAAGTACGGAGTGCCGGTCCTCGCCGGCATCGTCGCCGACACCCCCGAGGAGGTGAAGGCGGCCGCCGAGAAGATCGGCGGTGTGGTGGTCGTCAAGGCCCAGGTCAAGACCGGTGGCCGCGGCAAGGCCGGCGGTGTCAAGGTCGCCAAGACCCCCGATGAGGCGTACGAGGCCGCGAAGGCGATCCTCGGCCTCGACATCAAGGGCCACGTCGTCAAGCGCGTCATGGTCGCGCAGGGCGCTCGCATCGCCGAGGAGTTCTACTTCTCCGTGCTGCTGGACCGCGCGAACCGCTCCTACCTGAGCCTCTGCTCGGTCGAGGGCGGCATGGAGATCGAGGAGCTCGCGGTCGAGCGCCCCGAGGCCCTCGCCCGCGTCGAGGTCAACCCGCTCACGGGCATCGACAAGGACAAGGCGGTCGAGATCGCCCGCGCCGCGAACTTCCCGGAGGACCTCGTCGAGAAGGTCGCCGACGTGTTCGTGAAGCTCTACGACGTCTACAAGGGCGAGGACGCGACGCTGGTCGAGGTCAACCCGCTCGTCCGCACCGAGGAGGGCGACATCATCGCCCTCGACGGCAAGGTCACGCTCGACGACAACGCGTCGGAGATCCGCCACCCCGAGCACGAGGCGCTCGAGGACAAGGACGCCGCCGACCCGCTCGAGGCCAAGGCCAAGCAGAGCGGCCTGAACTACGTCAAGCTCGACGGCGAGGTCGGCATCATCGGCAACGGCGCGGGTCTGGTCATGTCCACGCTCGACGTCGTGGCCTACGCGGGTGAGAACCACAACGGCGTCAAGCCGGCCAACTTCCTCGACATCGGCGGCGGCGCCTCGGCCGAGGTCATGGCGGCGGGCCTCGACGTCATCCTCGGCGACCCGCAGGTCAAGAGCGTGTTCGTCAACGTGTTCGGTGGCATCACGGCGTGCGACGCCGTGGCCAACGGCATCAAGGGGGCACTGGAGACCCTCGGCGACACGGCCTCGAAGCCGCTCGTCGTCCGTCTCGACGGCAACCGCGTCGAGGAGGGTCGCGCGATCCTCGCGGAGTACGCGCACCCGCTCGTGACCCTGGCCGCAACCATGGACGAGGGCGCCGACAAGGCCGCCGAGCTCGCCAACGCCTGAGACTGAAGGACGAGAGAAATGTCGATCTACCTCAACAAGGACTCCAAGGTCATCGTCCAGGGCATCACCGGCGGCGAGGGCACCAAGCACACCGCGCTCATGCTCAAGGCCGGCACCCAGGTCGTCGGCGGCGTGAACGCCCGCAAGGCCGGCACCACGGTCTCGCACACGGACAAGGACGGCAACGCCGTCGAGCTCCCCGTCTTCGGCTCGGTCGCCGAGGCCATGAAGGAGACCGGCGCCGACGTGTCGATCGCCTTCGTCCCCGGCGCCTTCACGAAGGACGCGATGATCGAGGCCATCGACGCCGAGATCCCGCTGCTCGTCGTCATCACCGAGGGCGTTCCCGTGGGCGACTCGGCCGAGGCCTGGGCCTACGCGCAGAGCAAGGGCAACAAGACCCGCATCATCGGCCCGAACTGCCCCGGCATCATCACCCCCGGTGAGGCGCTCGTCGGCATCACGCCCGCGAACATCACCGGTAAGGGCCCGATCGGCCTCGTGTCGAAGTCGGGCACCCTGACCTACCAGATGATGTTCGAACTGCGCGACCTGGGCTTCTCCACCGCCATCGGCATCGGCGGCGACCCGGTCATCGGCACCACGCACATCGACGCGCTGGCCGCGTTCGAGGCCGACCCCGAGACCAAGGCGATCGTGATGATCGGCGAGATCGGCGGCGACGCCGAGGAGCGCGCGGCGGAGTACATCAAGGCGAACGTCACGAAGCCGGTCGTCGGCTACGTTGCGGGCTTCACGGCTCCCGAGGGCAAGACCATGGGTCACGCCGGTGCGATCGTCTCCGGCTCTGCCGGTACCGCGCAGGCGAAGAAGGAGGCCCTCGAGGCTGCGGGCGTGAAGGTCGGCAAGACGCCGTCCGAGACCGCCGCGCTGATGCGCGAGATCATCGAGGCGCTGTAAGGCGTACACTGGTAGCGAAGGCCCCGGGCTCCACCCCGGGGCCTTCGTCGTGTCCGGGGCATCGTCGTGTCCGGGGCATCGTCGTGTCCGGGGCATCGTCGTGCCCAGGTCCTCGTCGCGTCCGGTCTCAGTGCGCCGACGTCACGGCGTCGAGCAGGCGGTCGAGTGCGCGGTGTGCCTGCCGTCGCGCCGCGGTGTCGTCGGGGCGGGCGGCCAGCCACAGGGCGAGCTCGTTCATGGCGCCGGACAGCGCGGCGGTGAGGGCGTCGAGCTGTGCGGACGGGACCCCGGCCTCGCGCAGTCCGGCACGCAGCTCCTGCTCCGGCCCCTCGGCGTCGAGGCGACGCCACTGCTCCCAGCCGAGCACGGCGGGACCGTCGACGAGCAGCACGCGCGCGGCGGTTCCCGCGGTGATGGCGTCGAGGAAGGCGTGACTGCCGTCGCGGAGCGCGGCGGGGCCGGGGGTGTCGCGC
>NZ_SSDO01000116.1:0-13989 GCF_004794395.1 Microbacterium sp. K41
CGGCCGGAGTCGCGGCGGCCGTGCCCGAGGTGGCGGCGGACTGGACGTTCGTGCTCGCCGGCGACCTGGTGCACCCGGATCGCGTGGTCGCCCGCCTCACGTCCGCGCGGCTCGAGAGTGCGGACGACGGGGAGAGCGGGGACGGGTGGGTGTTCACGGCGGGCGGGCATCCGCAGTGGCTCGCCGGGCTGTATCGCACGGCCGCGGTGCGGGCGGCGCTGGTCGGGCTTTCCTCCGTCAGCGGATCGTCGATGCGCGGACTGCTCGGAGGGCTCGCCCTCGCACGGCTCGACGACGAGGATGGCATCACCGCCGACATCGACGAACCCGCCGACCTGGCTCGGGCCGGGGGCGAAGAGGAGGAGACCCGATGACCGAGACGCACCGCACGCTGCCGCCGGAGGCGCTGGACGCATGGGCCGCCGAGCTGCGGGCACGCTTCGACCTCGGGGCGGAAGACATCCCGATCGCGCTGATCCTCGACCTGGCGCGCGACGTGGCCAACGGCGTCGCCCGCCCGGCCGCCCCGCTCAGTGCCTTCGTGGCCGGACTGGTCGCCGGACGGGCGGGCGGATCGCCCGATGACGTGCGCGCGACGGTCGCCGCGGTCGTCGAGCTCGCGAACGCGCACGGGACGCGCGGCTGATGCCCACCGTCCGCTACTTCGCCGCCGCCCAGGACGCCGCGGGTGTCGAGGAGGAGACCACGGAGGCCGACACGGTCGGGGCGCTGCGCGTCGCGCTGATCCACGCGCACCCGGCGCTCGCGGGCATCCTCGACCGCTGCGCCCTGCTGGTGGACGGGGTCAGGGCGGACGACGGATTCGCGCTCGCCGGAGCGGGAACGGTCGACGTGCTGCCGCCGTTCGCCGGAGGGTGACGCCGGTGACCGCGCGGCGGGATCGTCAGCCGCCGAGGCCCTTCCACGCCGTGGTGCCGTCGGCCTCGACCTGACGCTTCCAGACGGGCAGGTCGCGCTTGATGGCCTCGATGGTCTCGCGGCACACGGCGAACGCCTCGTCGCGGTGGGCGGCGGAGACGGCGATCACGACGGCCGCGGCGCCGACGGGAAGCCGTCCGACGCGGTGGCTCACCGCCACGACGGCCTCACCGGTCTCCCCGATCGAGACGGCGTGGGCGGCGATGGCGCCGAGGATGCGCTCGGCGTCGGGGTGCGCGGTGTACTCGAGGGCCACGACCTCGCCGTGCGCGTCCGGGTCGTGGTCGCGCACGCGGCCGAGGAACGTCGTGACCGCTCCTGCCCCGGGGTGGTCCACCGCGGCGAGGTGCGCGTCGAGCGACAGCGGTTCCGCGCTGATCACGGCCAGGGCGACCGTCATGCGTGGTCCTCGCCGTCGAGCTGGGCGATCACGTGCGCGGCGACCGACAGGATCACGGGCATGCCGTCGCGCACACCACCGGGGGAGCCGGGAAGGTTGACGATGAGCGCGCCGCCGGCGATCCCCGCGAGACCGCGGCCGAGCAGGGCGGTGGGGAGTGCGGCCGCGCCCCGGCGCCGCAGTTCTTCGGCGATGCCGGGCAGCTCGACGTTGAGCACGCGGGCGGTGCCCTCCGGGGTCGCGTCGCGCGGGGCGACTCCGGTGCCGCCGGTGGTGACGATCAGCCGGGCTCCGCGGGTGAGGAGCGCGCGCAGCGCCTGTTCCACGGACTCGGCGCCGTCGGGCACCACGGTCGGCTCGTCACAGCGGTAGCCGGCGTCGCGAAGGGCTGTCACCGCGAGCGGTCCGGCCTCGTCGATGCGCGTTCCGGCGGCGGAGCGGTCGGACACGGTGAGCACGGCGGCGGTGATCATGAGGCGAGCGTAGCGGCGCGGCGGCGGGACATCGAGGTCAGACGCTCATGTCGACGGGCGGCTCCATCACGATGCCCTGCGCCTCGAACGCGCGGCGGCGCTCCTCGATGCGGCGGTGCATCTCCACCTGCGCGGCCTCGACCAGGCGCGGGTCGAGCTCGACGGTGGGCGGGTGCGGGTCTCCGTGGTGCGCGGCGATGTAGGCGTCGAGCTCGGGGCCGCTGGTCCACGACGTGATGAGGGCGTACCGCGGGGCCGTGCCGCGGTGCCACACGGCGTGCCAGAACCGCTGCGTGTCGATCACGATGCGGGAGCCGGCGTGCAGGGGCAGACGCACCTCGGTCGCGGGGTCGAAGCGGTCGGAGCGGAGGATGAGCATCGACTCCGTGTCGTCGGTGAGGTTGACGTAGCCGCGCACCACCCAGCCCGTGCCCGGTTCGTTGAGCCGGTTGTTGTCGTCCTGGTGCAGGTTGTAGATCGCGTCGGCGTAGTCGTTGGGCTGCAGCTCGATCACGCGGCACCGGCCGATGCCCGCGCCCGGCTCCAGCGCCCGGCTCTGCAGCGTCGGCGCGATCGCGACCTGCGCGTCGATCCACACGCCGTCCTTGTCGGTGCGGGGAGGCGTGCGGTTCCAGAAGCCGTTGCAGTCGATGTCGCCCGCGTAGCTGGTGAGCGGGGCGAAGCGGGTGATGCCGGACGAGCGCCAGCCGACGTACTCCAGGTCGCGCCACTCGGCGGGATCGATGGGGCTCGTGTCGTCGTCGAGGACGACGTAGCCGGTGTCGGCGAGAGCCTCCGAGGTGATGAATGCCATGCTGCTGTCCTTCCCGTCGATGCCACCCCAAGACGGCGGGTTCTTAGGCAATCCTAACCGGCTGGTGCGGAGGTGCCGGGCGCCACGACCGGGTAAAAGGTGCGGGCGGTCGCGCCGCACCCCACCGATATCCTGGGGCGATGACGCAGCCCCAGGGTGCCCTTCTCGTGGGCAGTGTGAACTACGACGACGCCGAGACCACGATGCGCACGGCGGCGGAGCTGCTGGGCGACCGCCTGCGCCGCCTCCCCGACGGCGAGGTCGGCAAGCGGTTCCACTGGATCATGTTCCAGCCCGACGTGATCGGCCGGGCCGACGGCATCGAGCGGATCGGCGACGAGCCCATCCCGTTCCCGGCCGGCATCGACGCGCGGGGGCTCCGCCTCGCCGAGGGCGTCGACCCCGCGCGCATCGAGCTGCCCCCGCTCGGGTATGCCGAGGCGGCTCTCGAGTCGTATGCCCTGTTCACCCGGCTCCGCGAGGAGGGTGCCGTGGCGCCGGGCACCCGGTTCCAGGTGTCGCTGCCCACGCCGCTCGCCGTGATCTCCTCGTTCTTCCACGGCGACGACCGCGCGGCGATCGAGCCGGTGTACACCGCGGCGATCCTGCGCGAGCTCGATGAGATCCTCGCCGGGATCCCGCACCACGACCTCGCCGTGCAGTGGGACGTGGCGAGCGAGATGGGCATCATCGAACGCGCGTCGGGCTACGGCGCGGTCATGGAGGCGTGGTGGCCGGGCGACCCGTTCGACGGGCTGGTGTCGCGCCTCGCCGCCCTCGTCGACGCGGTGCCCGCCGACGTCGAGGTGGGGGTGCACCTCTGCTACGGCGACGCGGGGGAGAAGCACTTCTTCGAGCCGTCCGACGCCGGGAACCTCGTGCGCTACGCGAACGCCGTGGCCGCCGCGAGCTCCCGACCGCTCACGTGGCTGCACCTCCCGGTGCCGATCGCCCACGACGACGCGGCCTACTTCGCCCCGCTCGCACAGCTCGAGCCCGTGGACGAGCTGTACCTCGGCCTCGTGCACCGGGAGGACGGCGAGGAGGGCGCGCGTCGACGGATCGCCGCAGCGGCCCCGTACGTGCCGGCGTTCGGCGTCGCCACCGAGTGCGGCATCGGTCGCGCCCCCGCCGGCTCGACCGAGGGCATCCTCCGCACGCACGCCGCGGTCGCCGCGGCCTGGTGACCGCTCGATTCGCGCGGCCGCCCCGTCTGTCGTAAACTGATCCGCGGTGACGTGTCCGAGCGGCCGAAGGTGCAACTCTCGAAAAGTTGTGTAGGGTAACCCCCTACCGTGGGTTCAAATCCCACCGTCACCGCCACCACGAAGGCCCCGACTCCCCTGGAAACATGGGGATGCGGGGCCTTCGTCCTGTCCGGGTGACGCCGACGGCGCGGGTCAGGGCCGTCCGTAGCGGGCGAGGAACGCGTCCACCGCGCGGGGCACTGGGCCGCCCGTCTCGTCGACGCCCAGCAGTTGCGCGTTCAGGGCGGGCCCGATCACGAGCCACGTGAACTCGGAGGCCGCGGCGTGCGCATCGTCGATCTGCAGCCCGCGGTCGACGGGGAGCTGCGCGAGCGTGTCGGCGAGGTTCTGGATGTTCCGGTTCCAGCTCTCCTCGAGGTAGAGCCGCGCGACCTCGGGGTGGGCCGGGGCCTCGGCGATCACGAGGCGTCGCATCCGCAGCACGGGCTCGCTCAGGATCCCCGCGCGCATGGTCTCCGCGAGCTCGGTGAGGCCGCGGCGCACATCGTCGTCGGCGGCGAGCCGTTCGAGCGCCGGGCGCATCGCGTCGCGGCCCGCGGCCGCCCACTGCCGCACGACCGCGGTGTACAGCTCGGTCTTGGAGGAGTGGTCGCGGTAGAGCGAGGCCTTGGAGATGCGGGCCCGTCGGGCGACCTCCTCCATGGACGCCCCGGCGTACCCGTGCTCCAGGAACACGTCGCGCGCGGTGGCGAGGAGGGCGTCGCCGGTGAGTCCGGGCGGGCGGCCGGGGCCGGAGGCGCGCGAGGTCATACCGCCCACTTTAGTACTTGACAGTTCTCTATGCCGAGCGTAGTTTCGTACCAATCGGTACTAAAGGAGCCGCTCATGATCGTCCTCGGCATCGCCCTCGCCACGGTGGCCTCGTTCCTCGCCAGCGCCGCGCTCTACGCCATCCCCGCGGTCTCGACGCTGATCGCACGGACCAGCACCCCGCGCCCCGGGCTCCCCGTCGCCGTGCAGATGCTCACGGTCGTCGTCCGCAGCCTGCTCGCCGCCGGGCTGATCGCCGGGCTCATGGCGACCGCGGGGTGGCACGGCGCCGGAGCCGGAGCGCTGCTCGGGCTCGCGCTCTCCGTGCTTCCCCTCACCCTGCTCTCGGGCGGCGTGATCCACGAGAACACGGCCGTGCCCGCGGCCGGTGTCCACCTGCTCGACTGGGTCGTGAAGCTCGTGCTCACCGGCGCCATCGTCGGGCTCTTCCTCTGAACTGCACAGGAGCGACCATGACGAACAGCACTCCGCTCGACATCACCTTCACCGCGACGCTCGGCAAGGTCCGCGACGGCGACACCTGGACGTGCGTGCAACTGCCCGACTCGGCGACGGTCTTCGGAACGCGCGGCCTGGTGAAGGTCGCGGGAACGGTCGACGGCGAACCCTTCCGCGGCGCGTTCATGGCCCTCGGCGACGGCACGCACAAGCTCCCCGTCGCGGCCGCCGTCCGCCGGCGCATCGGCAAGACCGACGGCGACAGTGTCACGGTGCACCTGACCGAGCGCCTGAACTGACCGCGGTCGGAGCCCTCGCGATCGCGGGCATCCTCGGCGTCGCGCTCGTCGTCGCGAGGGTCGTGGTGCGGCGACGGATCCCGGAGGAGGCCCAGGGGCCCGCGGACCGGGATCGACGCGACGTGCCGACCGCACTGTGATGGACTGGCGAGCATGACCAACGAGGACCGACTCGCTCTTCCGCGTCCGATCCGCGAGCGGTTCGAGTCCGGCGACGCCGCGACCAGGGAGTGGGTGAGCGCCGTCCCCTCGGTCGCGCGCGAGCTCTTCCAGCGGTGGGCGCTGCGACCCGACGGCGAGGTGCGGGCGGGGGAGGCGGGCCTCGTCGTGCCGGTGCGCGACGAGGAGGGCGCCCCGGCCGCGCTGAAGCTGCAGGTGCCGCGTGCCGAGACCACGGCGGCGATCCTCGGTCTCACCCGCTGGGACGGACGGGGTGCCGTCCGCCTTCTGGACAGCGACGAAACCCGGGGTGCCATGCTGCTCGAGCGCCTGGATGGCGAGCGACCGCTCGCCGCGATCGACGACGACGACGAGGTCGTCCGGGTCATCGGCGACCTGCTGCGGCAGCTGCAGCGCGTACCCGCCCCCGACGGGCTTCCGCGCCTCGGGGTGGTCGCGGCGGAGATGATCGAGGCGGCGCCGGCCGCGGCGCGGGTGCTCGACGGCGACGACCGCACGCGGCTCGACCGGTGGGTGCGCACCGTCGCGGAGGTGCAGCCCGAGCCCGGAGATCGCCTCCTGCACTGGGACCTGCACGACGGCAACGTGCTCGCCGCCGACCGTGCACCGTGGCTGGCGATCGACCCCGAGCCGCTCGTGGGCGATCCCGGATTCGACCTCTGGCCCGCCCTGGACAGCCGGTGGAGTGCCGGCGGGGCGGCCGACGCCGTGGGTCTCGTGCGCCGCCGCTTCGACATCCTGACCGAGATGCTCGACCTGGATCGTCGCCGCGCCGCCGCGTGGACGCGCGCGCGGCTGCTGCAGAACACGCTGTGGGACATCGAAGACGGTCACACCGCCATCGGTGTCCCGGCGAAGGTCGTGGACGAGGCGCTACCCTCCGTCGGTGTCGGCGGAGGGTCTTGACGAACGGCTCACTGCCGCCAATACTTAGGTACATGCCTAAGTATCCCGACGAGCTCGACGCCGTGCTCCGCGCCCTCGCGGACCCCACGCGCCGGGCGATCGTCGAGAGGCTCGCCTCATCGCCCGCCATCGTCTCGGAGCTCGCGGCGCCGTTCACGATGACGCTGCCCTCGCTGCTGCAGCACCTCGGAGTCCTGGAGGCCGCGGGGGTGATCACGTCGGAGAAGCAGGGCAGGGTCCGCACGGTCACCCTGCGCCCTGGCGGCCTCGACGTGCTCCACCTCTGGCTCGGCCAGCAGCGCACACCGGCCGAGCACAGGGCCGACCGGCTGGGCATCCACCTCGCCCGCACCGCCCCGAAGGAGCACTGACATGACCCGCGTCCGCATGGACCTGTTCGCCTCCCTGGACGGCTACACGCCCTCCGACCTCACACCCGACAGCCCCATGGGGGAGGACTGGGGGCGCCTCACCGCGGCCTACGCGGGCACCCGCACGTTCCGCGAGAGGATCTTCGGCGACACCAGCGGCGCCGGAACCACCGGTGTCGACGACCGCTACGCCCGCGCGTTCTTCCAGGGCGTCGGCGCCGAGATCATGGGCGCGGGGATGTTCGGCCTCCACTCCCACCCCGACGACCCCGACTGGAAGGGATGGTGGGGCGACACCCCGCCATTCGGCACCCCCGTGTACGTGCTCACCCGCACCGCCCCCCGCCCGTCGATCCCGATGGACGGCGGCACCACGTTCCACTTCCGCCACGCCGCGATCGAGGACGTGCTCGCCGAGGCGTCCGCCGCCGCGGGCGACCTCGACGTGCGCATCGGCGGCGGGTACCGCACGGCGCAGGCGTTCCTGCGCGCGGGACTCGTCGACGACCTGCACCTCCTGGTCGCGCCGCTCTTCCTCGGCCGCGGATACCGCCTGTGGGACGACCTGACCGGCTTCGAGAACACCTACACCGTGACGACGGAAGCGGCCGAGAGCGGCGTCGTCCACGTCACCCTGACGCGATAGGACACCGCGATGACGACGGAGCACCGGCTCGCACACTCCGGATTCACCCTCACCCGCGACTACCCCGCTCCGCTCGACCGGGTGTGGGCTGCCTTCGCGGACGAGGACCAGAAACGCGGATGGTGGGGCGACGCGGACGCCATCGAGGAGCGGGAGTGGGCGTTCGACTTCCGTGTCGGCGGGCGCGACGTCCACGAGGGGCGGTTCCACGACGGACCCGTGTCGCGGTACGTGGCCACCTACACCGACATCGTCGACCGGGTGCGGATCGTCACCGCGTACGACATGTGGCTGGACGGGGAGCACATGTCGACCTCGGTCGCGTCCCTGGAGTTCGAGGCGGTCGACCTCGGCACGCGCTTCACCCACACCGAGCACGGTGTCTTCCTCGACCGGTTCTGGGACGACGGACCAGGGCGCGAGGCCGGGACGCGCGGGCTCCTCGACGCGCTCGGCTCCTTCCTCGCCTGAGCCCGAGGCCACCCAGGCCGCCTGAACGCCGCCCCGTGTTGGTAGCATCCCGCACATGAGCTCGCCGGAACCCGCCCCCTCTCGGCCGCCGCGCGACGAGGCCGTCGAGCGGGCCGCGCTCAAGGAGCGCGTGTACGCCACCTTCACCGGGCTCGCCATCGTGCTCGTGCAGAACGCGAACGCGGAGCACACCAGCGCCGCGCGGGCCACGGTCACCCTGCTGGTCGGCATCGTGGCGATCGCCCTCGCCGGGTTCGCGGCCGACCTGATCGCGCACCTCGCGACCCACGGCCGCTTCCCGCGCGGGGCCGAGCTGACGGAGCTGCTCCGGCTCACCGGCACCGCCATCGGCTCTGCCGCGATCCCGCTGCTCGTCCTGCTGGCGGCGGTGCTCGACTGGATCGAGCTGCAGACCGCGCTCACCATCGCGTCGGTGGTGTACCTGGCGATCCTGGGAGTCATCGGCTACGTCGCGGTCCGCCGCACGGGCCTGAGCGGGTGGAAGCAGCTGATCGCGATGGGGATCCTCGTGGGGCTCGGCGCTCTCGTCGTGGTCGTGCAGCAGTTCGCACACGGCCACTGAGCGACGGTCGCGGCGCCGGCCCCGTCGGGGGCGCGGTCAGCCCTTGACCGCGCCGCCCAGTCCCGCCGAGCGCAGGAACACCGACTGGAACAGCAGGAACATCGCGATCGGGATGAGCGTCGCGATCGCGAGGGCCGCGAGGAACACGTCGAGCTCGGTCTGCGACTGCACCGCCGGGAGCCGCACCGACAGCGGCTGCACCGCGGGGTCGGGCAGCACCAGCATCGGCCACAGGTAGTCCTTCCACGCCGCGATGATCGCGAACACCGACACCACGCCGAGGATGGGCTTCGACATCGGCAGCACGATCGACCAGAACAGCCGGAACGGCCCGGCGCCGTCGGTGCGTGCCGCCTCGAACACCTCGCGCGGCAGCGAGTCGAAGAAGCGCTTCACCAGCAGGATGTTGAACGCGTTCGCCCCCATCGGCAGCCACACCGCGAGGTAGTTGTTGAGCAGGTTCACGTCGCCGGGCAGCGGCGGGTTCACGATCGTCAGGTACAGCGGCACCAGCAGCACGATCCCGGGGATGAACAGCGTCGCCAGCACGAGCGCGTTCAGGATCGGCGCGTAGCGGGGTCGCAGCACCGACAGTGCGTACCCGGCCGTGGTCGCGACGAACAGCTGCACGAACCACGCGCCGAGCGCGATCACCACCGTGTTCAGGAAGTACTGGTCGATGTGGATGTCGTTCCACGCGGTCTCCAGGTTCGCCCAGTCGATGCCGTTCGGCCACAGCGCGAACGGCTGCTGCAGGGTGTCCTGGGTGGGGGTCACGGCGGACTTCGCGAGCCACAGGATCGGCCCGAGACCGGCCACCACGAGACCCACCGCGAGGAACACGTGCGTGAGGGTGAGGCCGACGCGGATGCCGGGGCGCCGGCGCTCGGAGGCGGAGATCACGGTGCGGTCGCCCACGGCGTCGGCGGCTCGGGCGGCCGCTCGTTCCGCGGCGCGGGAGGACAGGCGGGTGGTGAGGCGGGCGGTGAGGCTCACGTCGTGCTCCAGCGGTCGGTCAGTCGGAAGTAGAGCCAGGACAGGACGGCCAGCACGATCGCCAGCAGCACCGAGACCGCTGTGGCCTCACCGTAGTCGCCGCCCAGGCTGTTCCGGAACGCCTTGTCGTAGATGTAGAGGAGCACGGTCTTGGTCGCGCCCGCCGGCCCGCCGCCCGTGAACAGGAACGGCTCGAGGAACACCTGCGCGGTGGCGATCACCTGCAGGATCAGCATGATGAAGAGGATGCCGCGCAGCTGCGGCAGCGTGACGTGCCACACCTTCTTCGCGATGCCGGCGCCGTCGACCTCTGCCGCGTCGTACAGCTCAGGCGGCACGCCGAGCAGCGCGGCCAGGTAGATGATGATCGATCCGCCGGCCCCGGCCCAGGTGGCCTCCAGCACGAGAGACGGCATCGCCTGCACCGCGTCCTGGATCCACGGCTGCGGCGGGATGCCCACCCACCCGAGCACGGTGTTGAACACGCCGGACGGGTCGGCGCTGTAGAAGAACTTCCACAGCAGCACCGCGACGACGGGCGGGATCACGACGGGGAGGTAGGCGAGGGCGGAGTAGATGCCCTTGCCGCGCCGCACCTCGCTCATCAGCACGGCCATCAGCAGCGGCAGCGGGAAGCCGAACAGCAGCGCGAGCACCGCGAACCAGAGCGTGTTGAGCACGGCACGGCCGAGCTCCGGGTCGCCGATCACCGCGAGGTAGTTGTCGAACCCGACCCACTCGGAGACGATCAGGTTCGTCTTCTGCAGGCTCATGATCACGGACTGCACGATCGGCGACCACGAGAAGAACACGAACACGAACAGCATCGGCAGCACGAACACGAGGTTCGCGAGCCCGCCGCCGCGCAGCCACGTGAGCGGCGAGCGGCGACGGGTCGGGCGCACAGCGGGCGGCGGAGGGGTGTCCGCCGCCGCCCGCTGCTCGGGGAGCGTCATCGTCATGGAGCGTTACTCGTCGAGCTTCGCCTGGGCGTCGGTCTGCGCCTGGGCGAGCAGGGCGTCGATGTCGGCGTCCTGCTGGGTGAGCACGGTCTGCACCACCGCGTCGAGCAGCGCGTAGACCTCCTGGGTCTTCACCTTCGGCTCGCCCACGGGCGTCTGGTCCCAGATGCGGTCGCTGAACGGCTTCATCTGGTCGACCGGAACGTTGATGTAGTCCGCGATCCACACCTGCGACTCGTCGTACAGCTCACGGCTGAGCACCGGCAGCAGCGGGGTACCAACGGCCTGCCCCGACTCGTCGAGGGTCTTCGCGTCCTGCACGGCCGCGTCCTCGTCCATCAGCTTCTGCATGTAGTACCAGTCGATCCAGGTGACAGCGGCGTCCTTGGTGGCGTCGTCGACCGTGGGGCTGATCACCGCGATGTCGCCGCCGCCGAGCGTGCCGGGGTCGTCGCCCTCCATCGGCACGACCGTCATGCCGTAGATCTCCGAGTCCATGCCGAAGTCGCGCACGAGGGCGGTGTAGATGTCGGAGCCCGAGGTGTACATGCCGATGTTGCCCGCGGCGAACTCCTGGTTGATGGTGCCCCAGTCGAGGTCGACCTTGGAGCCGAACGCCCCGTCCTCCCACTTCACGTCGTGGAGGAACTGGAGGGCGGCCTTGGTGGCGTCGTTGTCGATCGTGGACTCGGCGGTGCCGTCGCCGTTGTCGGTCTGCGTGCGGCCGCCGCGCGCGACGGTCTGCGAGGTGAGCTGCCAGCCGCCGGTGTTGTTGATCGCCATCTGCGCGTAGCCGGCCTTACCGGTGGCGTCGGTGATGGCCTTGGCGGCCTCGCGGATCTCGTCCCACGTCTGCGGCGGGTCGTCGGGGTCGAGTCCGGCCTGCTCGAACAGGTCGCGGTTGTAGTGCAGCGCGGCGGCGTAGGCCTGGCGGGGGAAGCCGTAGATCTTGCCGTCGTCGCCCGTGACGCCCTCGAGGATGATCGGGTTGAACTTGTCGGTGTACCCGAGCTCGTCGATCGCGTCGGTCACGTCCATGAGCTGGCCGTTCTCCAGCAGCGTCTTGGAGTCGGTGAACGGCACGGTGAACACATCGGGGAGGCTGCCGCCCGCGAGCTGCACGGCGAACGTCGGGCCCTCCCACTCGTACTCGACACCGATGATGTCGATGTCGGGGTGCTCCTTCTCGAACTGCTTCTCCTGGGCGGCGAACGCGTCGTACGCGGCGGCGTCGGCGCCGGGCGGGAACGTCGCGACGCGCAGCTCGAGCCTGCCGTCGGAGCCGGAACCGGTGTCGTTCGCGGAGCATCCGGCCAGTGCGCCCGCCGTGGCGAGCACGGCGATCCCGGCGACAAGGGCCTTCTTCGGTGACTTCATCGTCTGTCCTTCCATGTGATGCGGATCGGGTGGTGCGGGTCAGTGGGGCGCGCGACCGGTGCGCGCCGGGCGCAGCGTGAGCCACGCGGTGGCGTCGGCCGGCAGGGTGCCGTCGAGGGGCGTGCTGGACAGCAGCACCGCGTGGTGGGCGGGGAGCGGGATCGGCGTCGCACCGAGGTTGGTGATGCTGACGGTGTCGTCGCCGCGGCGGAACGCGAGCACGTCGGATCCGAGCTCGAGCCACGACAGCTCGCCGTTCGCCAGGTCGCGCACCTCGCGGCGCAGCCGGATGGCCGCGCGGTAGAGGTGCAGGGTGGACGCGGGGTCGAGCTCCTGCGCGTCGACCGTGAGCCCGGCCCAGTCGGCGGGCTGCGGCAGCCACGGGGCACCGCCGAATCCGTACGGGCTCGCGTCGCCCGCCCACGGCAGCGGCACCCGGCACCCGTCGCGGCCGGGGTCGACGCCGTGCGACCGGAAGTGCATCGGGTCTTCGATCGCGTCGAGCGGCAGCTCCACCTCGGGCAGCCCCAGCTCGTCGCCCTGGTACACGTACAGGCTGCCGGGCAGCGCCGCCACGAGGAGGGCTGCGGCGCGCGCTCGCCGCAGCCCGCGCGCGGTGTCGGTCGCGGTGCCGAAGCGCTTGCGCTCGAACGCGAACGACGAGTCGGCCTGCCCGTAGCGGGTGACGGGGCGCGTGACGTCGTGGTTCGACAGCACCCAGGTGGCGGGGGCGCCGACCGGTGCGTGCTCGGCGAGGGTGCGGGTGATGGAGGCGCGCATGGCCGCGGCGTCCCAGGGCTGGGTCATGAACCCGAAGTTGAACGCCGTGTGCATCTCGCCGGGTCGCAGGTACCGCGCGAAGCGCTCGGCGTCGTCGAGCCACACCTCGCCGACGAGCACGCGCTCTCCGGCGTAGTCGTCGGCCACGGCCCGCCACTCGCGGTAGATGTCGTGCAGCTCGTCGCGGTCGATGTGCGGGTGGTTTTCCGCGGGGGCGGAGCCTGCGGGCAGGTCGGGCAGCGCGGGGTCCTTCGCCGGCAGGGCGGCGGAGTCGATGCGCACACCGGCGACGCCGCGGTCGAACCAGAAGCGCAGCACCTCCTCGTGCTCGCGGCGCACGTCGGGGTGGTTCCAGTTGAGGTCGGGCTGCTGCGGCGTGAACAGGTGCAGGTACCACTCGCCCGGTGTGCCGTCGGCGTTGCGCGTGCGCGTCCAGGTCTCGCCCTGGAAGCTCGACACCCAGTTGGTGGGGATGCCGGAGCCGTCGGCGCCGCGGCCGGGGTGGAACCAGAACCGTTCCCGCTCCGGGCTGCCGGGGCCGGCGGCCAGTGCCTGCCGGAACCACTCGTGGCGGTCGGAGATGTGGTTGGGCACGATGTCGACGATGGTGCGGATGCCGAGCTCGAGTGCCTCGGCGATCAGCAGCTCGGCCTCCTCCAGGGTGCCGAAGCGCGGGTCGATGGCGCGGTAGTCCTGCACGTCGTAGCCGCCGTCGGCGAGGGGGCTGCGGTACCAGGGGGTGAACCAGAGGGCGTCAACGCCGAGGCTCTTCAGATACCCGAGGCGGGAGCGGACGCCCGCGAGGTCGCCGATGCCGTCGCCGTTCCCGTCGGCGAAGCTGCGCACGTAGATCTGGTAGATCACCGCGGTGCGCCACCAGCCCTCGTCCGTCGGGGGGACGGGCCGGGAAGCGGGGGCGGTGCTGCGCAGAACGTCGGTGTCCACGGGTCTCCTCATCGACGGTGATGAGTTGAATGTAGCTTTCCGAAGGGATCAACGCAAGAACCGAACAAAAGAATGAAAAACAGAAAGGGCTCCAGGGCGCGCGAAAGCCCCGCGGGAGCCCGCGGGGGAGGAGCGGCGGAACGCCGCCGATTCAGTGCAGCGGACCGGTGGAGGCGCGCAGCACGAGCTCGGGCTCGAACAGCAGCTCGTCGGCGGCCTGCGGCGTGCCCGCGATCTGCGCGAGCAGCAGCTCGAGCACGGCCCGGCCCATCGACTCGATCGGCTGGCGCACGGTGGTCAGCGGCGGCTCGGTGCAGCTCATCAGCGCCGAGTCGTCGAAGCCGACCACGCTCACGTCGCCCGGCACGGA
>NZ_SSDO01000117.1:0-372 GCF_004794395.1 Microbacterium sp. K41
CCGGTGCCGCCGCAGCCGATGCGGGCGCGCAGCAGCTCGTCGCGGGCGCCACCCGGCTGTCGGCGGGCGTGACGGGTGCGCACCAGTACACGACCGGCGTGCTGGCGGGTGCCACCACGCTGAGCGACACCCTCCGCGCCGGAGTGACGACCTCGGTGCAGACGCTCGCCCATCCCGACACGAAGACCGCGCTGCAGAACGCCGCGACGGCCGCCCCCGGTCGGTCGCAGCAACTCGCGGACAGCCTCGCCGGGATGCTCGCCGCCGACCCGACCAACGTGCAGCTGCAGCAGCTCGCGCAGCTCGCGGCCGGTGTCGATCAGGCCGTCGACGCCCTCGCGGCCCCGGCCGCCGCCGCACCCTCGCTCGCGC